>JBKJRG010000598.1:0-8319 GCA_046594805.1 Opitutaceae bacterium
TCGATTTCATGACCATCTACCCGACGCTCACCGATCTGTGCGGCATCCCGACGCCCAAGCATGTCGAGGGTCCGAGCATCCGCGCGTTACTCGCGAATCCCAAAGCCACTTGGGACAAGGCCGGCGTCACGACGTACCATTTCAAAAATCACACCGCGCGCACCGCGGGCTGGCGTTACATCCGGTACGCGAACGGCGATGAAGAGCTCTACGACGAAACGAAGGATCCCAACGAGTGGACCAATCTCGCCGCCAAGCCGGAGTACGCCGCTCGGATTGCAGAAATGAAGAAACTTATTCCGGCCACGGACACCGCGGACATCGGCCCCTCGGGCCGCACGGCTGACACGGAAACGAAAGCGAAGAAGGCCGCACGCAAGGCCGACAAGGCGAAGGACTAATCCGGATCATCATTGGGCGGTTGCTGTAGTAGCGCAGGCGTCCCGCCTGCCTCGGTCGCAACGCTGCAAAGTCGGGTGACGTTCCCGCATCACAGGAAAGACAGGATTCACTGGAGGGTATCCCTCAGTCGCGCCCCTCGGAAGATCGGTGACAGGGCCGCCGCTTGCCGGCATGCGGTCGCGGATGGCGCGGCGGATCACTCTTGGTGAGCGAACGCTGAATCCGCGACGGCCCGGCGGCCCGTTCGACTTCGCTTACGGCAGGCTAGCGCCGGCCCCGCTACCCCGGTTGCCGGCGGAGACGGGGCGAGGGCGCCCCATCCCCATTCAGATACCCTGCTTCTTCACGTCCATCACGCACCGGAACCCGACGTGGTTCGAACCTGTGTCTGGCGCGCCCTTGCCGCGTGAGCCCAGCATGTAGCGCGTGCAATACTGGTCGGTGCACAAAAACGATCCGCTGCGCTGCACGCGCTTCACTGCGCCGCGCTCGGCCGGATCATAGCTGTCGTGCCGCGCCGGGCCGCGGGGATTGCGCACCACGCCGCCCTTGGCCTCGGCTACCTGCAGTTCATACGTGTCCGGGCGGTACCAGTCATTGCACCACTCCCAGACGTTTCCGGCCACATCGTACAAACCATAGCGGTTCGGGGCGAATTTTCCCACCGGCGCCAACCCGACGAAACCATCCGCCGCCGTGTTCTTGTGCGGAAATTCTCCCTCGAAAATATTAGCCATCCAGCGCCCGCCCGGTTGCAGTTCGCTGCCCCAGGGATACCGCCGGCCCGCTTCGCCGCCGCGCGCGGCAAATTCCCATTCGGCTTCCGTCGGCAGGCGTTTCCCGGCCCACTGCGCAAACGCCTCCGCGTCCTCGAACGCGATGTGCACCACCGGGTGCTTCTCTCTCCCGCTGATGTTGCTCTTCGGACCTTCGGGATGGCGCCAGTCGGCTCCGGGCAGATAACTCCACCAGGCGAGCACATTGTTCAAGGGCACCGGGCCTTTCGGCGGCGTGAACACTATTGATCCGGCCACCAGCGCCTCCGGTGGCGCACCCGGCACGTCTTCCGGCCGTGGCTTGCGCTCCGCGACGGTGATATACTTCGTCGCCGCGACAAACCGCGCGAACTGTTCGTTTGTCACCTCGGTCGCGTCCATCCAGAACGCGTCCACATAGACGCGGTGAATCGGCCGGGCATCCGGCATCGAATCGGGCCCGCCACACAGCTCGCGCGTCGGATCGTCCGTGCCCATGGAAAATTCTCCGCCCGGAATCCACGCCATGCCCGCCGGAGCGGCAGTGGGTGCGCGCTCCTTGTTCTCCACGGTCGGGCGATAGGGACTGACCGCGGTTTCGGCGGAGGCTGTCGCCACGATCAAGGTGCTGCCCAGGAATGCCGCGCGAGGGAAAATCATAGCGGCGCCAAAGTGAACCGGGTCGCGTGCAGTTTCAATGCGAACTCCAACCGACCCGGGAAATAGCGGAACCAGGCGGCCCCGACGAAAGCAGGTGCCGCTCGCGGAAGCGGGCCGGGCCGCGTGGCCAGCCCTCCGCCGTCAACTTAGAACGTGACTTGAAGTTGCGTGAATTTGCCTCGACGGTGCCAGCCACTCGCTTGTTCTCCGCATGAAACACCTCCTGAGTCTTGGTCTTTTCGTCTGCGCTGGTACGGGAATCGCCGCCCAAGCCGCCCCGGCCCCGCTGAAACCGAATATCGTCATCATCCTCGCAGACGATCTGGGTTACGGCGATGCCAGTTGTTACGGCGCGACCCGGATCAAGACGCCCAACATCGATCGCGTGGCGCAGGGCGGGCGACGGTTCACGGACGCGCACACGACTTCGGCGACCTGCACGCCTTCCCGCCTTGCCTTGCTGACGGGCCGTTATCCCTGGCGGCGCGCGGATGCCAAAATCCTCCCGGGAGACGCGCCCCTCCTGATCAAACCCGGCGCCGCCACCCTGCCCGCCCTGCTGCAAAAAGGGGGATACACCACGGGGGCCGTCGGCAAATGGCACTTGGGGCTGGGGGACGGCCAGATCGATTGGAACGGGGAAATCAAACCCGGCCCGCTCGAGATCGGGTTCAACACCTGTTTCATCCTACCTGCCACCGGCGATCGCGTGCCGTGTGTCTACGTCCAGGATCACCGCGTGGTCGGTCTTGTGCCAGGCGATCCGATCCAGGTCCGTTACGATGCTCCGGTCGGCAACGAGCCAACCGGAAAAATGAATCCCGAGTTGCTCAAGTACCGCCCGAGCCACGGTCACGACATGGCGATCGTCAACGGCGTCAGCCGGATTGGGTACATGAGCGGCGGTCAGGCGGCGCGTTGGATCGATGAAGACATGGCGGATGTGATTACGCAGCGGGCGACCAAATTCATCGAAGCCAACCGGGCGAAACCGTTCTTCCTTTATTTTGCCACCCACGACATCCACGTCCCGCGTCTGCCGCATGCGCGCTTCGTGGGCAAAAGTGGACAGGGTCTGCGGGGCGATGCGACGCTCTCGTTCGACTGGTCGGTCGGCCAGGTGCTCGATACCCTCGACCGGCTGGGCCTCTCCGAAAACACCCTGGTGATTGTTTCGAGCGACAACGGACCCGTCCTGGACGACGGGTACCAGGATAGTGCCGTCGAAAAACTGGGCGGGCATCTTCCCGCCGGACCGCTGCGCGGCGGCAAATACAGCGCCTTCGAAGCCGGCACGCGCGTCCCGTTCATCGCCCGCTGGCCGAAACGCGTGAAGCCGGGCGTCAGCCCCGCATTAGTCACTCAGGTCGATTTGCTCGCCACCCTGGCCGCGCTCGCCGGCCAATCGCTCGCGGGCACCGACGGACTCGACAGTCGCGATGCCAGCGCGGCGCTCCTCGGCACCGATGACCGCGGCCGCGATCATATCGTCGAGCATGCCGCCAACGGCCGGCTTGGAATACGGCAGGGAAACTGGAAGTACATCGAGCCCGGCGCCGGCCAGCCGAAAAACCCAAACACCAACATCGAGCTGGGCAACAGCGCTTCGCCGCAACTTTACGATCTGTCGAAGGACCTCGGCGAAAAAAACAATGTCGCCAGGGAGCATCCGGAAAAGCTCGAAGAGTTGAAGGGCCTGCTCGCCAAGGCACGGGCCGGCTGAAAGCGCTGATGCAATGCAGGGGGCGTCGCTTGCCGACGCCCGCTGGTGCGTACGTCCGCGGTAATCCTGGGCGTCGTCAAGCGACGCCCCTACACATTAGGACCGATTGCTGGCTGGTGGATCGTCCCGGCGCGAGCCGGAAAGGCGCGAACAATCCGATGGGACAAACCACGCCGGACGCCGGGAAGGCCGCTACACTTTCCAGCCTTTGCGCGCCGTGATTTCCACGTACTTGTTCAACGCCGGATCGTTCGTGATGCGGCCGGCCTTCGCGTCCCATTCGAGCCGCTTGCCGGTGCGCACGGCGATCACGCCGAGCAGGACCATTTCACTCAAAGCGACCGAATAATCGAAATTGGATCCGGGTATCGGGCCGGTTTTCGCAATCGCGTCGACCCACTCCGTCATTGGGCCGCCCACTACCCGCGGGATCGTGGCCGGCGGCCGGTTCTGCCGGAACTCGTTCCAGGTCGCGTTGGGCAACAGCCGCGGGCTGTCCGGCCGGCCGATCGGCGCGAACAGGGTGTTCTTGTCGCCGAGCATCAGCATGCCACGATTCGGCAGCCCCGGCTGTTTCGGATCGATGTCCTCCCATTTCGTGGGCGGACGCGGCCGTTTCGATTCGCCCTCCAGCCACTTCAACACGACGGGCGGACGTTTGCCTCTCGCTGGAAAGCGATAGGTGACTTCGGCCCAAGCGGGCGCCACCTCGTCGCTCACGGCGCTCACCTGCGCCTCGACGGACGTCGGTGCGCCAAGCTCCAGCGCCCAGAAGGGGGCGTCGAGCGTGTGACACGCCCAGTCGCCCAGCATGCCGTTGCCAAAATTCCACCAGCCGCGCCAGCGTTCCGGCGCGAGCATCGGACTGTAAGGCCGCATCTCCGAGGGGCCAACCCACAAATCCCAGTCGATCGTCGGACGCGGTTGCTCGCCCTTGAGGGGCAGCGAATCCGGCCGCTTGAAATAGCGTTCGCCGAATTCCGGCGACCAGGCCACGACCTCGCGCACGTCGCCCAGCACACCAGCGTCGGTCCACTCCTTGACCAGCCGGATGCCCTCGGTGGCGCGGCCCTGGTTGCCCATCTGCGTGACGACGCCTCTTTTCTTCGCGGCGGCGCGCAGCGCGCGGGCCTCGCCCACGGTGTGGGTGAGCGGCTTTTCCACATACACATGCTTGCCGTGCTTCAGCGCGAACATCGCCGCGGGATAATGATGGTGGTCGGGCGTCGACACGGTGACCGCATCGATCTTCCCCGCCATCGTCGCGAACATCTCGCGGTAATCGCGAAACACCGGGACCGAATTCAAATCCGCACAGGTCAGCTCGGAGGACTTCTTGAGCTCCGTGGCTTTGACGTAAGTGGAGTCGACCATCTCCTGATCCACGTCGCAGATGGCCGCGATGTGCACCGCGGGATTTTTCATCAGCTCCGAAACTGCGAACCAGCCGCGATTGCCGATGCCAATACACGCGACGTTGATCTTGCCGCTGGCCGACGGCCCGGCCTGGCCAATGCTGAAGCGCGGGAGAACGAATGCACCCGCGGTCGCGACCGCGGATGTTTTGAGAAATGTGCGGCGGGTGGAGACAGGGGGAATGGATTGGGGGAAGTTCATCGCGAGAAAGTTGACAGGGCTTAGACGGGGTCGGGGCGGCAGTCCAGCGCGAGTCGTTGCTCCCGCCCTGGCGCTTTCGCACGCGCGCTTTTGGAACAGGATTCACAGGGCCCAACTGCAAGGGTTAACAGGATTCACCGGCCGAGTCATCGCTCCCGGGAAAGTCTCCTGTTAATCACACCGAGAACTCCACCGTCCGCGTCGTTTCAATTTTCGTCGCGAGCACGCGGACCACCGCCGTGGCAGTGTGTTTTCCGGGGGCGAAGCTTGCCAGCGGTAACTGATGAGAGTGTTCCTCGAACAAGCCGTTGGGTCTTTTGCGCGAATCCAACTCGGGCGTCACCTCGCGGCCATCGATGCTCAGCCGCACCAGTTCGCTGATCGGCTGCTTCAGCAGACCTTGCGGGGTATTTTCCCACGCACAGCGCACGCGTAACATCGTGCCGCTTTTCGGCCGCACCGGCTCCAGCAAGTCGTCGGAGCGCACGGCAACGATCGACACCATCGGCCGGGCAATCGCGGGGTTATCCCACCAGCGCCAGGAGCTCTCACGCGCGCGGACAAAATCGAGCACTTCGCGCGAACCGCTGTGCATCCAGGTCTTCCCGCGCGTCCAGACATCACGCCGGATCGGCACCGTCCAGTTCTGCTTCAGCGCGTTGAGCCAGCCAGCCCATGTCGGTTCCGTCGCAAGAAAAACCGTCCGAAATCCCGTCGTCATGTCCGCAAACCACCAGGGCTCCGTCCCGTGCGCGTCCTGCAGCGCGATGTACGGCAGCTGCCCGCGCCACCGATGCAGGAAGGGTTCGCTGTTGGTGAAATCCGGATTCCCGAAATGATAAGTGCTGATCGCCGCGAATCCGCCGCGCTCGACCGAATCGTCGAGGTAAGTCCGCACCAGCTCCTCATTCTCGCCGAACTGCCAGACAAGCCGCCCCTGCCCTTTCTCCAGTGCCGCGAGCCGGCGCGTGCGAAACTCCGGCCACGTCACGGCCTTGGTGTTCCCGCGCGTCGCCAGCGCGGGACCGATGTCGGCATCCGGGGGCGCGACGAGATCGCTGACGTGGCTGTACGTGCCGAGACCCGGCACATCGACCCACGTGCCGTATTCCTCGTTGGCCGGGAAAAACGTGACCGGCACCTTCTGGGCCGCAGCGATTTCGCGCACGCGGGCATGCCACTCGGGTGTGGCGTTCTTCGCTCCCCACCAATCGATTTTCAACGCCCGCGCGAGATCCACCGCCTCGGTGGGACTCCCCTGCCCGTGCGACTCGACCTGGATGGTGAAGATCTTGAGGTTGCCCGGCAGCACTTGCTTCGCCCGCGGCGCGCGTCGTTTCACGGTCGTGGCGGTCGGGAGCGCGCTGAGCCCGGCGAGCGCATCGAGCGCACAGAAGGTGGCGAGCGGGTTGCTTCGCCAGCCTGGACGGTCACTGAATCCACCATCGGCGTTCGCCAGCGAATGCAGGTACGCCATACACGCGTCGCGATTCGCCGGCGCACTCCCGAGCGACTCCAGCGCGCGGACCGCCGCGCGGGTGTAGGCAACATCGTCGACTCCGCCGAACTCCGGCTTCGGCTGATAGGTGAATCCACCGTTGGGCAACTGGCAGGAGCGCAGCCATGCACTCGTCGACTCCTTGTTCACCTCATGGCGGCCGAAAATCCGCAAGGCCTGCAAGCCCCACCACGTGTTCATCACGTGCCCGTCGCTGCCATCCGCCGCGGGCGTATTGTTGAAGCTGCCGTTCGGCCGCCGCCGCTCGTCGAGATAGGCGGTGAATTTCGGCGAAAGATTGTCGAGCGGAATGCCGAGCAGAGGCCGGCTGAGGATGGCGCCGAGTTCGGATTGGAATACCGGATAACCATGCTGCTCGTACTGCCGCAGATAAGGCAGCGGCCCGATCCATTTTCCAACCGTCTCGCGAAACGCCGCCACGTCCTCGCCCAGCCAGGTCAGCGCCTGCACCTGCTGGAACTCGAACACGCGCCGTTCCTGCTCGAGTTTTTTCACCTCGCGCGGGTGATGCGTGCGCACGTAGTGCGCGAGCTTCGCGCGGTCCGGCGGTGCCTGTTGCATCAGGTGATAACAACCGATCACGCCGAAGGTCGGCGTCAGGTGGGAAATCTCCTGATCCTCCCAGCCGTAGCCGTCATCGTCCCGGCGGTGGGTCTGCAGGTAAGCGATGATCGTGGCAAAGGAAGGACGCTCGCCGGCCGCGGCGCGCACCATCGCGGGCAGAGCGGCAACCGCGCCACCGGCAGCGAGCGATTTGATCAGGTCACGCCGGGTGAAGGAAGGATTGGGGTATTGCATGGGTTTATTATGTAGCGGCAGGCGTCGCTGCCTGCCGTTTCAGGTTCGCCCGGGACAAACAGGCCTAGCGCGGCGGAGCCGCAACCAAACTCCAATCTCCATCCCTCTTACAGAAGGCAACGATGGGCGCGGACACCTCCGAGTCTTTGTTCTCTTTGTTCTCTCTCAAAAACCTCAAATGGTTGGCCTGTTACTACGCGGCGCGCACACGGTCTCGCCGGCATACGCCTGCGTGAAACGCATCCCTTCCGCGGCGAGCCGATCGATATGCGGCGTCTTGCTCAACTTCTGGCCGAAGGCGCCGACGTCGCCGTAGCCCAGGTCGTCCGCGAGGATGAAGATCACATTGGGCTTGGACGCGCCACTGGCGGCGAGACTCAGGTTGGAGAACGCGCCAAAGAGCAGGACCAGGGCGTGACGGGGAATTTTCATCAGGGGCAGGGACAAACGAGCACCGATTTCCAAGTGCGTCCAACGGCAAAAGTCAGAGTTGAAAAAGCACTACAAGGCCCAAGCAGGAATAAGCAGGAAGCCCGGAAACCAGGAATCAAGCGCCCCTGGTTTGGGATATTCTGCGCCGGATTGGTTTCCTGGTTTTCTGGTTTCATGCTTCAACCCCGAACCGTCCGTTTACTAATAGAGTCGAATCCCGCGCCAAAGTGAAAATGCTCACCATGAACCTATGACACCTCGCCTGGCCACTCTCCTGCTCGTCGGCCTCTCCGCCCCTCTCGGAAGTTACGCCGCGGACCTGACCGCGTCCCGTCCGAACATCCTGTGGGTCGTCGCCGAGGACAACAGCGCCACGTTTGTGGGCGCCTACGGCGATCCCCTCGCGCGAACCC
>JBKJRG010000531.1:0-2935 GCA_046594805.1 Opitutaceae bacterium
CTTCAAGGGCACCGGCGAGACCCATTCCTTCGACGAAGTCTGGGCGCTCGATCCACGCATCTGGTCGTGGCGCGCCGTCGCGAAATTCGCCCGCCCGCGCATCTACTGCGCGACCGCCGCGTTTGAAAACCACGTCTGGGTCCTCGGCGGCGACATCCTCCACGAAGACAATCAACGCCGCCCGTCCGCACTCGTCGAAATCTACGACCCCGCGAATGGCACCCTCACCCGCGGCCCCGATCTGCCGGTCGCGTTGCCGAATCCCATCGCACTCGCCGCCGCCGGCCAACTCTGGGTGGTGGGTGCGCGCAATCGCACCGAGCGCGGCCAGTTCGCCAGCATCGGCCCGGGCGAAAAATCGTGGCGCGTCGAACCCGAGGCCCTGACCGACATGTGGGCGCTCGCCGGCGCCGCCCTCGACGACAAACTCTACGTCTGCGTGCCCAATACCGGCCTCGCCTTTTTCGATCCCGCCACCCGCGCGTGGTCCGTGATTCCCGGCCCGACGCAGCCGCGCTCCGCGCAGGTCGCCGCATGGCGCGGTGAACTCTGGATCATGGGCGGCGTCGACCTCACCGACCGCACCGAGACGCGCATCTACAATCCCACCCTGCGCACCTGGCGCACCGGACCGTCACTTCCCCACGCCCTCGCGTGGGGCGCCGCCGCCGTCGTCGATGATCAACTCATTGTCACCGGCGGCGCCTCGCCCAATCCCGCGGCCATCCGCGGCTACACGTTCTCCTCCGCCACCCTCGCCCTTCACCGGGATGCGATTCCGCCCGCACCGCCCATCGCTCCGGCCGGCAAGCCGCTGCCCCGCTGGTCCGACCAAAAACTCCGGGGCACGGGCGGCCCCGGATTGCCCTTCACGAGCGAGCGCGTGTTTCCCCACCTCAAGCTCGGACGGCTCGGCTCGATGCTCCCGATTCCCATCGCCCGCGCCGACGAACCCGAGCGCCTGCTCCTGATCGAAGTCGATGGTTCCGTCTGGACGTTACTCAACCGCGCCGAGGCCACGCCGCCCACGCCTCTGCTCAATCTGCCCGCCCATTTTGGAAACCAGACTCAGACCTACTCGCTCGCGTTTCACCCACGCTTCCCCGCTGTGCCGCACGTCTTCGTGCTCTACAATCGCATCCAACCGAAACCGTCCGACA
Organism: Opitutaceae bacterium; assembly: GCA_046594805.1. Lineage (GTDB taxonomy): Bacteria > Verrucomicrobiota > Verrucomicrobiia > Opitutales > Opitutaceae > ER46. The sequence goes on from JBKJRG010000531.1 coordinate 1,161, forward strand.
ATTTCCTCGCGCGCTTCACCGTTACGCTCACCGCCGGAGCGGCGCCCTCTATCGATCTCGCGACCGAGCAGCCGATCCTCCACTGGCCAAGCGATGGCCACAACGGCGGCGAGATCGCGTTCGGTCCCGATGGTCTGCTCTACGTTTCCGCCGGCGACGGTGGCCAACCCGGCGATCTGCGTGACATGGGGCAACGCGTGGACGTGATCGCCGGCGGCGTGCTCCGCCTCGACATCGATCACCCCAGCGCAGGGAAGAACTACACCATCCCGGCCGACAACCCGTTCGTCGGTTTGCCCAACGTTCGTCCCGAGTTCTGGGCCTACGGCCTCCGCAATCCCTGGCGCCTCGCCTTCGGTCCCAACGGCGATCTCTGGACCGCCGACAACGGCGACGACAGTTGGGAAAGCGTTCACCTCATCCGCAAGGGCGCGAACTACGGCTGGAGCGTCTTCGAAGGCTCGCACCCGTTCAAACGTCACCGCGCCCTCGCCGGCCCGACGCCGCAGCTCACGCCGCCCATCATCGAGCTGCCCCATTCCGAAGCGCGCTCGGTGATCGGCGGCCTCGTCTATCGCGGCGAAAAATTTCCCGCCCTCCGGGATCACTACATCTTCGGCGACTACGTGACCGGCTCCGTCTGGGCCTTCCGATGGGACGGAGCCAAGCCGCAGAATTTCCGCAAACTCGCCGACACCCGCGGCCCGATCATCGCCTTCGGCACCGATGGGGCGGGAGACATTTTCATGACCCGCAACGACGGTCAGATTCATCGGCTCGTCGCCGTCGCTGCCACGCCTGCTCCCACCGCAGACTTTCCGCGACGCCTCAGTGAGACAGGACTTTTCGCCTCCACCCCCCAACTCGCACCCAGCCCCGGTGTCGTGCCCTACGAAGTCAGCGCGAGCCTCTGGTCCGATGGCGCCCGCGCCCGCCGCCACCTCGCCGTCTCCGGTTGGCAAACCGTCGCCGCTGATTCCACTAACGACCACCGCTGGCTACTCCCCGGCGGCAGCGCGGTGACCCGCACACTCGAACTCGGGACCAGCCTCGGCCCACGCCGCGTCGAGACGCAGCTCATGTATCGCGAACACGGCGCGTGGCGTTTCTACACCTACGCTTGGAATGAAGCGCAGACCGACGCCGAACTCGTCCCCGAAGCCGGCGCCACGCTCCCCGTGCCCGGCCTCGCCAACCGCACGTGGCGCTTCGCCGCGCGCAGCGAATGCACCGTCTGCCACACGGCGAACACCCATTTCACCCTCGGCCTCTCATCCGCGCAGCTCAACCGCGACGCCGACTACAGTCGACTCGGTCGCCGCGTGGAAAACCAAATCTCCGCCCTGACCGACGTCGGCCTGCTCAAGCCCGCCCCCGACGGTCCGCCCGCCGCGTGGCCGCGACGCGTTTCTCCTTCCGACGCCTCACAACCGCTCGAAGTCCGCGCGCGCTCCTACCTCGATATCAACTGCGCGCACTGCCATCGCCCCAACGGCGTCGGCGGCCGCGCCGCCTTTCAGCTGGTCGAGTCGCGGCCACTCGCCAAAACCGGCCTCATCAACGGCAAGCCACTCGTGCCCTTGCTCGGGCCGGACGCGCGCATCATCGCGCCCGGCGAGCCTGACCGCTCCGAGCTTTTCCATCGCATCACGCTCAAAGACGGCGGCCGGATGCCGCTCATCGGCAGCAGTGCCATCGACGAAGCCGGCGTGGCGCTGATTCGCCAGTGGATCGAGGCAATGAAACAGTGACTCGAAGCCGACCGGAGTCCGCCA
>JBKJRG010000547.1:0-9791 GCA_046594805.1 Opitutaceae bacterium
TCGTGGCGAAGGACCGTCCAGCCGTCACCGGCGAGATCCTGCTGCAGGCGGGCCAGCTCGGAGGCGAGGCTGGTGACGAAGGTGTTGTCCACGATGAGGACGACCTTGCCGCGGCTGTCGACGAGCGGCGCATTGATGCCGGTCTGGACGTAGCCGTAACCGGTGTAGCCGCCGGCGGCCTTCACGATGCGGTACTCGTAGGCGGTGCCGGACGAGACGCTCGTGTCGTTGTAGGAGGTGGCGCTGCCGGGAAGCGTGGTGCCCGTGCCCCAGGACGTGGCGGCGGGCGCTTTGCGGTAGATGGTGTAGCTGGAAGGGACGCCGTTGGTGTCCTGCGGCCACGAGAGCGTGATCTGCGCGGGCGAGGCTTGAACGGTGGAACTCACCTGCACGCTGTAATCCCACACGTTCTCCACGGCGCGGGCCGTGGCGGTGAGAATGAGGATGAGGGCGAGGAGGGCACTGACGGTTGCACGTTTGATCTTCATAGCGCCGTCAGCATGCGCGATCGCGCGGTTTTCGATTATCCGCGCGGGTCTGATAAACCTGTCATCCTGCCAGTCACATCGCTGTCAGTGTTTGTCTGACAAAGGGCGGGCGCGCAGCGGCGCGGCGATGCCCGGCGAGATCGGCGATGCGCAACCCGCCTTGGAGGAACGAGCTGCCGGTTGAAGCTGCAGACCTGACTGGGAGTGCCGCGCGCCCGACCGCAAACAGAACCTCGCGTGCGGCGCAGGACGAACTGGGCGGACGACGCGGCGCGGCGAGAAAATTGCCGCGCGCCGCTTTCGCAGCGCAATCGCGCCGCAATTTATGCTGCTAAATCGATCGAACCGGTCCGGCCGGCCCGCGATCTCAAGGCACTTCGTAGACTTCGATCAACGCCACGCCGGTGCCGTTGTTCACCCCTGAGATTTGGGCCGTATAGGCCCCGGGCGGAAGGGTGACCAGCAGCACCGCGTCGCGGGTGGAGTTGCCGAGTGAAAATGCCCCCACGGCCTGGGCGGTGGCCGCCAGCGCGCCCGCGTTTGTCGCGCCGCTCCAATCATCGTTCTCCGCGACGATCTGGCTGCCCTGAAATAATTTCAGCTGGGGATTGACGAGGGTGCCGGGGACGCCAAAGGCCGCCAGCGCAGGACCCACGCCACGAATCAGGATCGCGCGCGTATTCTGTCCCACCACAAAACCGGCGATCAATATGCCAGCGCCGGTGCCGACGCCACTGAGCGCGGAGACGTTGATCAGGCGCGACGTGGCAGCGCCCCCGGCATCGTAAATCTCCATCAACGCAATCCCAGGGTCTGCGTTCGCGCCGCTTACGTGCACGGTGTAAGCGCCGCTGTTGAAACTGCTGAGCAGCGCGGCATCGAGGCTGCCCGCGGGCAGTGCAAATGCGCCGACGGTTGCGGCCGTTGCACTGATCGCGGTGGCGTTCGCCGCCTGGCCCCAGTCATCGTTGCCGCCGAGCAGCGTCGAGCCAGCATAGAGGTTAAGCCGCGGATTCGGCAGGGATCCGGTCACGCCGAAACTGGCGAGCGTTGGGCCGACGCCCCGCACCAGCAACGAACGCGCGCCCGCTCCGGCCGCGACGAATCCGACGATCAACGGGTCTCCGTTGGTCCCCGCGGTCGTGCGCACGGCGAGATTAATCAAACGCCCGGTCGTACCGGGCGCGGCGCCCAGGGGCTGGCGGCCGGTGCGCTGGCTGTCGCGCAGGAGTTGCGGCCAGTCTGTCATCGAAGCGGCGAAACTGCTCGCAAACGCGTACACGCGCTTGTCCTGACAGCCGACATAAATGGAGCCGTCGGGCGACACCACCGGCGAGGAATCCGCCCAGTCGCCGAGCGGTGAACGCCACAGCAACGTGCCGTCGGCCCTCAGGGCGTACAGGGCGTTGTTGCTCGAGCCGAACACCAATGAGCCATCCGTGCGCACGGCCGGAGTGGAATAGAGAGCGTTCAGCGCGGTGGCCCCGGCCGCCGGATAACGCCAGCGCTCCGTTCCATCGGGCCGCACCGCGATGATGCGACCGCCGGTGGTGGGCACATAAATCGTGCCGTCCGCCCCGAGCACCGGCGAAGCTTCGATCGTGTCGTTGGTCTGAAACGTCCACTTCACGTTCCCGGCCGGGGTAAACGCGTAGAGCTTCAGATCGCGCGAGCCCACATAGATGGTGCCGTCGGCCGCCAGGGCCGGCGAGCTGATGACATCGTTGCCCGTGGTGTAATGCCACTTCTCCGTTCCGTCCGGGGAGAGTGCATACAGGGTGTTGTCGAGCGAGCCCACGTAGATCGTGCCGTCCGGGGCGACCGCGGGCGCCGAGTCGATCCAATACAACGTGGGGAATATCCACTTCAGCGTGCCATCGGGATTGAGGGCATAAAAATTTCCATTGCCCCCGCCGAAATAGATCGTGCCGTCGCTGCCCAGCGCCGCTGAGGCGGACAGGAAGGTTCCGGCGCGATACGACCATTTCAGGCTGCCGTCGGGCCGGAGCGCATACAGATTGCCGTCCCAGCTCCCGAAATAAACCGTGCCATCGGCCGCCACCACCGGAGTCGAATCCACCCAGTCGCCCGTCGGGAAAACCCATTTCTGCCCGCCCGCTGGCGTAAGCGCGAACAAACGGCCGGACGACGTCGCGCTGCCGCTCGAGCCCACTTCAACGCCAATGTAGACCGTGCCGTCCGCCGCGACCGCTGGCGACGAGAGGATCGCGCCCGCCTGCGACGTCGACAAGGTGGTGAAGTTCCAGCGCTGAGCCCCATCGCTCTGGGCACGGGCGGCTCCGGCGATGAGACCGAGCATGAGCATCGCGCTGCGACCGGCCCGCAGGCACCACCGGGGAAACATTCGCATAAAATTGTTGTAGGTTCGATGCATGCTTCATCCGGTGCAAGCAACCGGCTCGATTTGTGCCGCGGCTGCGTTGCGCATCGTCACCTCGCGCTAGACCGCCGGCACGCGCAGGCGGAAGGCGGTGCCCGGACCGGGCTGGTCCACCCATTCCAGGTTGCCGCCGGCGTGTTTCGCGAGACGGGCGCTGATGGCCAGCCCCAATCCACCACCACCTGGTTTCGCCGAGCGCACGGGACGAAACAGCGCGGCCCGCACCGCCCCGGGGAGCCCGGGGCCATCGTCGCAGACCAAAAAATCCACCGTTCCGTTCTCCGGGTGCGCAGTGAGCGTCACCCGGCCGCGGCGCGGCAAAGCCTCCACCGCATTGGCAATCAGATTGGCGAGCACCAGGCCCGCGAGATTGGCCGTGCGCCCGGAGACGCGCGCGTCCGACTTCGACCCGATGACCAATTCGACGCCGGCATCGCCGGCCATCGCCTCGGCGCGTCGGGTGGCGGCCTGCAAAATCTCCGCGACCGGCACGGGATAATCATTCTCCCCGGCGGACTCATCCCCGAGCACCGTCACGACATCCGTCACGATCGCGCGCAAGCGGCGGGTGGTTTCCATCGCCGCCGCCCAAGCCTGGCCGCGCACAACATCCCCGGGCGCCGGACCCTCGGACACGAATCCCTCCAGCCCGGCCAGCGGGTTTTTCAAGCCGTGGATCAAATGGGCGCTGATCGCGCCAAGCGCGCCGGTCTTCGCGGCGAAATCAAGCTCCTGATTGGCGCGCGCGAGGTCCGCGCTCTGTTCGACGAGCCGCTCGGTCGCCAGCTCGAGCCGCCGGAACGCCCAGGCCAGCGCCGCAATCAACAGCACTGCTCCGCCGCCATAGGCCAGCCCCGCCTGCCACCCCAGGCCGCGGTCCATCCGGCGCCATTCGGCGGCAATCGGCGCGCCGTCGAGCCAATAGCGGGCCGTGCCGAGCGAGTTTGCGCCGGTTTTTTCCGGTTCCAACGGCACCACCACCTCGAGCAGCGGCACGCGCGTCGGTTCGCTGCCCGGTTCCGTGGGCAGGCCGTACACCTCCTCCAACGACCCTTGAGGTGCGTAACGCGCCGTGGGTGCGGCGAGGTTTTCCGGCCACCAGCGGCCCGGGGCGCTCTCACCGGATTCCGTCGCGGGCATGGCCGCCTGCAAGGCGCCGGCCGGATCGAAGAGTTGCACCGCCATCACGCCGCGCAGGCGCGAGGACTCCAGAACCGCGGCAAACAAATCGGGGATGGAATCGCGCGTGTCGCGGGCGGAGAGCCGCCCTTGCGCGCCGTGAAGTGCCATCAGTGCGACCGCATGGATCGATTCGGATTCGCGCCGCAGCACTTCCTCCCGCAGTCGCCCGCGCAGGTTGAGGGTGAGGCCCACGACGAGACCGCCGAAGATCGCCAGCACGGCGAGGGTGAGGGCCACAAACGTGCGCCGGGGCCTCGGGGATGCGTACGCCATGCTCCTAGAAACTCCGCTGCAGCCCGGCGAGAATCGTGTTCGCGCGATAGTTGAATTCGGCTTCGTTCGAGTGATTTCGCTCCCAGCGGTACTCGGCAAAGGCGGTCCACCGGGCATCCAAATCGCGCTCGAGCCGGCCGCTCAGGTCGAAACCGTCCGCAATTCGCGGCGGCGGCGCGCGGCCGGCGCCGACCGTCTGCACGCGATAATCCGACCGCCGGGCTTCAGCTTCGAAGGTCGTACGCCACCCTGCGCCCTCCCAGCCGAGTTCGCCCCGCGCCCGTTTTTGATCGTAGTCGAAATACCCCGACCCGCCGTCGCGATTCTCCAGCCGTCCGGCGAGGACCGCGGCGGTCCATTTGCCGCCGGCGGACCAGCCGGTCGCCGCCTTGATCTCCGCTTCGCGTTGTTGAAAACGGAGCAACGTTCCTGGCAGCGCGCGGCCGCCCGCGGTGTATTGCGTGCGCTCCACGTAACGCCGCCGGTGTTCGAACCACGCCGCCGACAACGCCAGGGCGTCTCCGCGCCGCCAGGCGAGGCGGGCCCCCGTCTTCTCCTCGCGATAGTCGCCAGGATAGTCGCGATAATCGGTTCGTTTTGCCTGCGCCAGCGGTTCGACGGTGAACCCGCCCGGCAACGTGAACCGGATCGCAGCGGTGCCATGCCCGCCGCGAACGCGCACCGGCGCGACGACGCGCGACGCCTCCGTTTCCGACAGATCGAGAACCGTATCCTGAAGATACCCGAGGGCCTTCAAGGAAAAGCGCAGCAAGTCCCGCGGCTGCCAGCGCCCTTCCAGATGACCCGACCAGAGTTGTTCGCCGCTCGTTTCGGGTGGAGGCGAAAAGTAGCGCAGCACATCGCCATTCAAAAACGAAACGAATTCAAATTGCCGCCGCCTGGCGTGCGCGATCATTTCGAACTCCCCCCGGACATAACCGCGTTGGAGCGGCGCAAAGGGCGACAGCAGGACATTGTCCCGCCAGCCGAGCGATCCCCGCACGGTTTCGGTGTGGGCCCAGCTGCGCGCGGGCGGGGCGATCGGTTCGGAGTGACCGTGGAGCGCGGAGGGCGCGGGAGTCGCACTGGGCGGCGGCGCCGATGTTTGCGCCCGCGCGGCCGGCGCCACGGCGAACAGCGCGACCGCGCAGAGGGAATAGGAAAGGAAAAATCTCAGCATGATCATCCTGAGTTGGACTCGCGAAAAAAGAGCAGGACGAAGTGTTTCCACTTCGTCCTGCCTTGCAACCCAACGCGAAACGGGAGTTTCGCCAATTTGATCACCCGCCGCCGCTCTTGCGCTGCTCGCGGACCTTCTTCAGCTCATCGCGGATCTCCTTGCCGAGCGCGCGCTGCTCGGCGTTCTCGGTTTTCAGCTGTTCGATGATGGCCTTGCGCTCCTCCTCGGTCTTGGCCGCTTCCAGTTTTGCCAGGAGCGCCTTGCGCTCGGCCATGAATTGATCGCGCGACGCATCGAACTTCAGCAGCACGGCGTTAACCGCCTTGGCATTGTCCGAGGCATGCTCATTCGGCGTATGGGGATTGGCTTTGCCCGCACTGGAGCCGCGCGTGGAGCTGGTGGCGGCTCCATTCGCCGGAATGGCCTTGCCGTTACCGGGGTTCACCGCGGGCGGACCCTGCCGATTGGTCGTGGTCGTCGTACCCGTGGTCGTACCGGTCGTTGTCCCGGTTGTACCGGTCGTCGTCCCGGTGGTCGTGGTACCCGTGGTCGTGCCCGTTGTGGTTCCGGTCGTCGTGCCGGTGGTCGTTCCGGACGTCGTGCCGGTGCTGGTTCCGGTCGTTGTGCCCGTCGTGGTACCGGTGGTCTGGGCGAACAGGCCGGGGCACGTAAGGAGGAGCGCAGCAAAGAGAGCGCGGAGGGAGTTGGATGTTTTCATAATGTAGGAGGAGTTGAATGAGGCATCTGCCGGTTTGTTTTGCAGCACCCGTGCCAAGTGACGCATGTGCGACTTAACTAATGATCATCAATAGATAACAGAAAGCGCGACAGACGGACTGGATCTTCAAATGGGAACATAGGCCCAACATTTCCTGCAATTCCGCCGGGCCATTAGGCCCAACCCCTCATTCCCGGCCCCGCACGGAATCTTTCTCTTTTAGACGATAGCGAATGTAGTCCCGCGTGACCCCCAGGACGCGGGCGGCCGCCGAGACATTTCCGCCGTGTTGGGCGAGGGCTTTTTGAATCAGCGCATCGATCGCGGTGTCGAGGGAGAAGCCTGACTCTGGCAGCGTGAATTCCGGCGTGACCCACGTCGCCCCGGTGGCCGTCGCGGTTCCGCCGTGGGCGGCAGACAGCGAGGAGAACGCGAGCTGGTCATCTTCGAACACCAGGGCGCGCTCGATCTCGTGGGCGAGTTCGCGCACATTGCCGGGCCACCGATGCGCCCGCAGCCGCTCGCGGCCGCGCGGCGGGATGGGGCGGGGGGGCAGACCGTAGTTTTTCCCGATGCGCGCCACGAGCCGCTCCGCCAACGGGACAATTTCATCCCCCCGCTCACGCAGCGGCGGAATTCGGATCCGGAACAAGTCCAGCCGATGCAGGAGATCCTCCCGGAAACGGCCTGACGCCACCAAGGCGTGGAGGTCGGCGTTGGTCGCCGCGATGATCCGCGCATCGATCGCGAGAGCACGATTGCCGCCGACCCGCCGAATGGAGCGATCTTCAATCGCTTTCAGCAGCTTGGCCTGCACTCCGGGAGACAAGCTTGGCAGCTCATCAAGAAACAAGGTGCCGCCCTCTGCCGCTTCCATCAACCCGATGCGCCCCTCCTTTGCATCCGTGAATGCTCCCCGTTCGTGGCCAAACAACTCCGACTCCGCGAGGGTGTCCGAAAGCGCCGAGCAGTTCAGTTCGACCAAAGGCCCCTCCGACCGCGGTCCGCGCCGGTGCAACCAGCGCGCCAAAGTGGTTTTGCCGGTGCCGGTCTCGCCCTCGATCAGCACGGGCGGCAACGCGCCCTGCACGCGACGATCCGCCTGCAGGATTTTTTCAAGCTGTCGCTCCACCGTGGCGAGGGCCGAACCGAAGAAAAACGCCTCATCCTCCGCCGCCTGCTTTTCCTCCCGGTGCTGCTGCCCCCGCCGCGCGCCGCGGCCCTGACGGGCCCGCACCAACCGGACGGCGAGCTCGTCCAGATCGAAGGGCTTCACCAGATAATCGGCCGCCCCGCGCCGCATCGCCTCCACCGCGCCTGCCACGCCGCCCTCCGCCGTCATCACGACAGCGACCACGCTGGCGGGCACCGCTTTCTCTTCGAGCAATGCCAGGCTACGTCCGTCCGGCAGGTTCACATCCAGCAAGGCGAAGTCGAAGGAGAGGTCGCGCAGTGCCTGCCGGGCCTCGGCGATCGTGCCGACCGTGGTGACTTCCACGTCCTGTTTTTCGAGAAACATCGCGATCCGGCGGCGGAGCAATGGTTCGTCCTCCAGCAACAACAGGCGTGAACCCGGGAGCTTCATGGCCGGGGCGCCGCTCGCCAGCGCGCGACAAGGGAAAACGGTACGGGGGCGGAGCGGTGGAAAACGAGTGGTGGCGGCACGGCGGGACCCATGGCAAGACCATCGCGGCAACCCACACCAGCAAAAACCTCGGGGAACAGGGGGAACGCGTTGCACGCCCGCCGAAGCTTTACGCGAAGACTGGGACCTCAACGCGCCTGCCGTGCGGGCGAATTCCAATCCAGCGGCTTGGGGTCAAGCCGTCCACCCTGGAGAAGCACGGCCTGTTGTATTGGCCGCGTAAATGTAGGCCAGCTCGCTTGCGAGCGCGGTTTGGTACGCGCAAGCGCGCTGACCTACGGTAAAGGCGTTTGAACAAACAAAACGAAAGACCATGTCTGGAGAAGCAGCGATCAGTTCTGGTGCGAGAATGGCCCGGCGGTCGTCGAATTGCCCGCGGCGTCCGCCGAGATGACGTAATACGTGTAGAGCGCGCCTTTCGTGCCGCGAAACGTGCGCTTGTGCGCCGTCGTCAGGGTCGAATCGGGATAAAGCGTGCCGTTCATCTGCACATCGCTCGTGGCCGCTTCGTTGGTCGCCCAGGTGATTTCGAACGAGCCGTTCCTGGCATTCGTCACGCGCGAGGCCACGCTGCTGATGACCGGGGCCGTCGTGTCCGTGGAGCCGCTGCCCGGGTTCAACGCCGCGAGCGCATCGAGCGCATTCCTGGCGCGCACCAGCCCGTAACCGTAGGCGGTGTCACGGCCGGCCGTGCCGAGATCCTCGGCCGAACCGACGAGCGCCTGGCGCACCTGGGCGTTGGTGGCGCCCGGATACTTGCTCCAGATCAGCGCGGCGACGCCCGCCACGTGAGGGGTGGCCATCGAAGTGCCGTCAAAAGTGTCATAGCCGTTCGCCGGCTGCTGGATCGTGCTGCTGACCGTGGCGGTGGTGCCGGCCGCGGTGCGGAGCGACTGGCCGGCGTTGTAACTCACGCCGATGGCGGGAATGGCCGCGCTGTTGCCACTGCCCAGGGTGCCGACGAATCCGGTATCCGGATTCGTCGTGTCGTTGTTCGCAATCACACACGCGAGGCCGCCGCTCAGCTCGACGTTGTGCACCTTGGTGTAGAAGCTGACCGTGCCACGATCCACCAGGACAACCTTGCCACTCCAGGCACTGTTGGTCGTGTCGCCCAGCCCGCCATAGATCAGCGTGGCGGTCGACGTGCCGCGTCCCGAGTTTTCGATGTGGCTGCCGCCAAACGTGCCGGTGTTGGTGGTGACCGAGGACGAATCGATGTAGGATACGGTGCTCAGCACGCCCACGCCGGGGGCGGCCAGTTCGACATCGCTGTTTTTCTGGGAGAACGACGCGACGACCTTGTTGCTGTCGATGGCCCCGACGGAAATGACGGTCGCATAGCCGGCCGGATAACTTGTCGCGGTGGTGCCGGCGTTGCCGGCGGCCGCGACGAGCAGTGCGCCCTTGTTGTTATAGAGATCGGCCAGGCCTCGATCTTCGGTGACGCTGCCGCGGCTGCCGCCGAGGCTCATGCTGATGACTTTCGAGCCTTTCGCCGAGGCCGCGCGCGCGGCGGCCAGTAAATCGGAGCTGTAGATCCAGTTGCCGGTGTCGCCAAAAACCTTGACCATGTGGATCGATACGCTGCCGGGGGAGACGCCGAGGACGCCGAGCGCGTTGTCCGCCGCTGCAATCGTGCCGACGACGTGCGTGCCGTGGGATAACACGTCGCGGTACCACGTGCGCTCATCGGCCGGGCCGAAGTCAGGCTCGCCCGAGATCGCCACCGAACGGAGGTCCTCATGGCCGGACGCGCCGGCGAAAACCCCCGAGTCGATCACGCCAATCTTGATGCCGGTGCCCGTCGCGCCCGCGGCGACCGCCTCAGGCGCCTGCACCATCGAGATGCCGTAAGGGACCGTCTGGGCGAGAAAACTACGCACGGGATCATCCTCCACCAG
>JBKJRG010000712.1:0-12349 GCA_046594805.1 Opitutaceae bacterium
GCTCGTTTTAACTTCTGGTAAGTCTTTGTGAGCAGATCACCCGCATGCTTGAAATTCCACGCCGAATCTCTCTCTCCTCGCAGATCACCGCGGCCATCCGCAAAGGCATCGAGGACGGAGTCTGGGACGGAACCCTGCCCGGTGAACGACGTCTCTGCGAACTCTTCCAAGCCAGCCGGCCCACCGTACACAGCGCCCTGCGCGCCCTCGCCAAGGACGGCTGGTTCGAGATCCGTCCCGGCCGGCGCAATCAACTGCAGCCTCATGGGTCGCGGCGCGCCCGCAAGCCGCCGGGACGCAGCGTTGGGATCATCGCGCACGAGCCCTTTTCGCATCTCGGCTCGATCCTCGCCCAGGGGCTCAACGAAATGCGGGTCCACCTGGCGGAGCAGGGCTTCACCACGGAAGTCTACGTGAGCCCGGTGCACACGCCCCGTGCCCAGACGCGCGGCCTCGAGTTGTTCATTCGCCAATCCCGGGTCTCCTGTTGCGTGCTCGTTTCCACGAGCCGCGCCGTGCAGCGCTGGTTCAGCGAACACTCCATTCCCGCCCTCGTGCTCGGTTCCTGCCATCCGTCGGTGCGGCTGCCGTCGCTCGACGTGGATTATCGCGCCGTCTGCCGGCACGCGGCCGGGCTTTTACTTCGCAAGGGTCATCGCCACCTCGCGCTCGTGGTCCCGGATTTCGGCACTGCGGGCGACCTCGCGAGCGAGCAGAGTTTCAAACAGGCCATCGAGCAACACAGCGACGGTGCCCGCGCTTCGATCGTCCGCCACAACGGCACGGCGCGCAGCATCGGCACCAGGCTCGACGCGCTTTTCAAGTCGGGCCAGCCCCCGACCGCGCTGCTGGTCGCCCGCACGCCTTATGTCTTCGCGGTGATCATGCACCTCCTGAATCGCGGTCTCGGTGTCCCCGATCCCGTTTCGCTGATCGCGAGGGACTCCGAATTAATGTTCGATCAGGTGGATCCTGCCCTCGCCCATTATGCCTTCAAGAGCGACGCCTACGTCCGGCAACTCTGCCGCCTGATGCTGCAAATGCTCAACGAACGGCTTTCGCCCAAGCCCATCCTGATCGTACCGAAGTTTATCGCCGGCCGAACCGTGCAAACGGGTCCCGCTGCTTCGGTCAAGTGAGCGGCGCCCGCCGCCTAGCCCAATCCCGGTGGTAAGGTCACCTCGCCAGCCAAATGCGATTGTTCGCGTCGCACGCACATCGTCAGCCTGACGACATCGAAACGTCCCGACCAACGCAGCTGGCTATCCTCACTCCGCTAACTCTCGGAGGGGCCCATGGCATCGCGAGCCGGCTGCAGGCCTCGCTCATTCCGGGCCGCAATAGCTGGCGCGTTCAATGGCTCGGCGTGAACGGCCAGCCCGTCAGCGCGGAAGGGCCCGTTGGCGGCAGCGCGTGGTCGCAGCCCATCGCGGACTCGGCGCCGACGCGAGACGGTGCCACTCAGGTCTCGGCAGCCAACGCCACGGGAGCGAGCGCCCCACCCGGCTGGTTGACCTCCGTTCCATTTGGCTCCGGACGGGCCGGACTGCGTTCGGGTCGGCGAGTGGTGGGTGTTCCGCCGCGTTTTCCCAGCGCCAGCCTCGTGCTCTGTCGCGAAGACTCGGGCGCATGGCGTGACCTCGCTTTCGCCGGCGAGCGACCGGAGCAGGAAATTGGTTCTGTTTCGCTCGCCCTCGCCGCGACGCATTGGTTGGCGGCTTACCTCGTGAACGACGCCGAGGGCCGCAGCGTCTGCCGCGTCGTGCAGCTCCCGCTCTCAAGCATCTCTGTCGCCTCGCCCAACTGGCGGCAATTGCCGCCCTACCCCCAGGCTCCCGGCATGGCCGGAATGATGGTGGGCCAGCACGACGGCGTGCTGATCGCCGCCGGCGGGGCAAATTTTCCCGACCTTCGTCCGTGGGAGGGTGGAAAGAAAAAAATCCACGATGAAATCTATGTTCTACTTCCCGGACAAAGCGCCTGGAGCGCGGCGGGACGCCTGCCCCGGGCCCGCGGATACGGTGCGACCGTAAGCGTTCCCGAAGGCGTGCTCATTGCCGGTGGCGAAGACGGTGAAACTGTTTTCCAGGACACGATCCTCCTCCGCTGGAACGGCGAAAAGGTGGAGATTACCTCCGGCCCTTCCCTCCCGGCTCCGACCACCAGCGCGGTCGCCGTGGTGTTGAACGACTCCGTGTATCTCTCCGGCGGTTACTGCCAGGGGTCGCCGCGTGTCAGTCAAAAATCCTTCTGGCAACTCGATCGGTCCGCCGCCGCGCCGAAGTGGCAGGTGTTGCCGCCGTGGCCCGGACCGACGCGGGCGCTGGCCGTAACCGCCGCCGTGGGCGGCGCGGTGTACGTCATCAGTGGCATCGAAGTGGGCTCGGCGGACGGCAAGGAAACACCCGGCGTCTATCTCAACGATGCCTATCGCTACCGGCCCGGAGCCGCGTGGGAGAAATTGCCCGATCTCCCTTGGTCTGCCCTCGCGGGCGCTTCGCCGGCACCCGTTACCGAGAGCCCCGCGCGCGTCTTCGTGCTCGGCGGCGTCGACGGGCGGCAGGCGGGAAAGCTGCCGCGCGACATCGCATTACCCGACGACATTATCTACCTGGATGTGGAGTCGAATCAATGGCGCCACTGGCACGAGCGCTGGCCTACTCCGGTGGTCTGCATACCCGCAGTCAAGCTGGGCCAGGAATGGATCATTCCCTCCGGCGAATCGATGGCCGGCGTACGCACGACCGAAGTCTGGGCCTGGCAGATCCGGGACGCCAATTAGGACCCACGCTCATGCCCCTCAATTCTCTTCTCGAGCAGCTCGCCGACTTCGACACCGCTTTGCTCGCGAACACCATCGGTCATGTCGATCCCACGCCCGTCCACGAGTGGTACATGGGCGGCTCGATCGCGTCGCTGACCCCGACGGTGGGACCCACGGTTGGCGTCGCCATGACCTGCGAGATTGATACGAGCACTCCCGGCAACCGGTCCGAGCCGGAAGTCTACTACGAACTGCTCAAGGCCATTGAGAAAAGTCCGAGCCCAGTCGTGCTGGTGATCAAAGCCGTCGGCAGCCGCCCCGACCACGAATGCGTCCTCGGCGACGGCATGGCCAAGATGCTGCACAGCGTCGGCTGCGTCGGGGTCGTGACCGACGGCGGCGTGCGCGACCTCGAGGGCATCCTGACAATTCCGTTCGGAATCTACGCGCGGGGCCGGACCATTCACCACTGCGCGATCCGCTACGTGCGCTACAATCACCCGGTCGAGATCGGCGGCATCACCGTCGCCCCCGGCGAACTGATCCACGCCAACGTCGGCGGCGTGATCAAGATTCCCACCGGATCTCTGGAGCGCCTGCCCGCCCTCGCCACGGAAATGCGCGCGTTTGAACACGCCGCCCACTGCATCTTTCGCCAGACCTCGCTCACGATTGACGAAAAGCGGCGGGCCGTCGAGGCGCTGGTCGCGCAACTCGGCCGGCCAAAGTAATCCGCGCAAACCGGATATGCTTCGCGGGCTGAACTGCGGTGAGCGCGGATCACTTCGGCTCAGCCGTATCCATTCAGTCGGCCACGAATCTCCTCGTGCTTTGAATACTGAGAGGTGACCCCGTAGGCCAGCTCGCTTGCGAGCGCTTTCCAGAGCGCGCGCAAGCGCGCTGACCTACGTCGCACTGAAGAGATACGGCTCAGGGCCGTCTGGCCGCGATGGCGTCCTTGCCATCGGTCAGCCAATCCAAGCTGAAGCGGGCGAACGTGATCTTCTCGTAGGCCTTGCCCTCGCCTCGCTCATAAAGGCATGCGGCCGTCAGATCGGAGAGAACGGTCAGGCAGGAATACGCCGCCGGCCCGGCATGAAGCTGTTTGGCCACCGGCCAGCTGCGGCCTTCGTCGTAGCTCAGGCGGACGGTCAGGTTCTTTCGCTCGAGGCTCGCCGGATTCGAAAACAACAGCCGGCTTTTGTCGTGCGACCGGGCATCCGTGTACATCTGGAGGCTGCCCTGACAACGGGGTTCGATCAGGTTCGGATCTTCCACCACCTCGGACCACGTCTCCCCGCCATCGCGGCTGCGGGCGATCTTCCGGACGTTGCCCGTCATGCCCCGCATGTTCAGCAGCAAGGAACCGTCGGCCAGTTCCACCACCTGGCACTCATTGGTGCCGCCCTTGAACTTCGTCAGCGCGCCCATTTTCCACGTCTCGCCGTGGTCGTCGCTAAAGCAGACAAAGGATGCCCCATCCTCCGGTGCCGTACGGGGCTGAAGATAATCGGCGTAATACCGCGGCAATAGCAGACGGCCATTCCGCATCTGGGTCCCGCGACCAACTCCGGTGGAGCCCGCGGCCCATTCCGGTCTCTTCACCATGGCGGTCCGATCAATCGGCTGCGACCAGGTCGCACCGTCGTCGTCGCTCTTGATCGCCTTGAACTGAAAGGATGCGCCGCTAAGACCCGGCGCCGCATTTGAGCTGCCGATCCCTTCCGGGGCATAGACGCTGAAAATCCAGATCGTCCCCGTCTGCCGGTCGATCAGCCCGCAGGAATCGGCCACGGCCCCGGCCCCGTTTTGCGCCAGCCGTTGCAGCACCCCCCAGGTGCGGCCGCCGTCGAAGCTGCGCTTCATGACGAGATCGATTTTGTTGGGCGGATCACCCGGCTTGTTGACGCGGGCGTCACAGAACGCGAGTAGCGTGCCTTTGTTGGACGTGAGCAGACCGGGAATCCGGTACTCGAAAACACCATCCTGGCCCGCGACAAACACGTCCGTCTGCTCGAGGGTCGCCTTCGCTTCCGAGGCGGCGATGCCAAGGACCGGCATGGCCAGGGAAAATAGAACGACTGCCAGCTGACGAAGGCGTGCGGGGTACATGATGCCATGGGCTAAAGCCGGAGGGTACCACAGTCAAACCAAGCACCGGCCCGGACACCTGGCCAAAAATCAGACAGGCATCGCTGCATCGCCAGCTTCGCGGCGCACGACACCCTCGAAACCGATGAAATCCGGCGCCCTCCTCAAAGAAAAAATCAACGGCCACCACCCGGCCTATGGCGTCATGGCGACGTTCCATTTCTGGCCCGGTCTGGTCGAGATCGCCATGAACGCCGGACTCGATTACCTGATTATCGATCTCGAGCACTTGACCCACCCGGCCGAAATGGTGGCGGACGCCTGCGCCATCGGCCGACGGATGGGCTTCCCGATTCTCGTCCGCCCAGCCTCGGCCGAGTTCACCGTCGTGCGTCTCGCGCTGGATCTCGGACCGTGCGGCCTCCTCATCCCGTATGTGCAAAACGTCGCCATGATGGACGAGATTCGCGACGCCGTTTACATGAAGCCTCGCGGCCGCCGTCGGCCGGGCGGCCCCGGAAATTTCTGGGTCAAGGATTACAACTACGCGACGTGGAAGAAGGAATTCGAGGACGACCTCGTCATCCTGCCTCAAATCGAAAGCAAGATTGGCCTCGAGAATGTGGACGCCATCGCGCAGCACCCGGTCACCACGGCGATCGCCATCGGCCCCTACGATCTATCCGCCGACCTCGGCGTTTGTTGGCAACCGGACAACCCGGAACTGACGGGGGCCATTAATCGCATCCGGCAGGCGGGCAAGGCCGCTGGCAAGAACATGTGGATGATCGGCGACGGCCCCTCGTTGAAAAAGAAAGGCTTCACCTTCCTCTGCCTGACGGAACCTATCATGTTCCTGGCCGAGTCGCTGGGCCAGCTCGTCCAGAACACGAAGTCCAGCGGGCCTTCCTCGCCGGCGCCCAGCCAGCCGCTGCCCTGATCGTTCAGACGCGAAAGCGCGCGAGGACGGCGAGCGCGTTGTCGCGGAAAATGCGCTGGATGTCCGCTTGCCCAAGGCCGAGCTGCGTGCAGGCGGCTCGCAACGAGAGCAGCGACTCGATGCCGATCAGCGTCATCTCCGGCGCCTGGTTTTCCTCGGCGTAGACCCAGAGCATCTGATTGCCCGTGGTGACACAGCGCCCGCGCAGATGGCTGATGGGATAATCCGAACCATAGAGCACGCGATGGGGCCCGAGGACTTCGAGGGCGAAGCGCATGCCTTCGCTTTCGGTGATCGCAGACATGTCGACGCAGACGTTCGGCCGGTTCGCCAGCGCGCTCAGGCCGCGCACGGTTCGATGGTTGAACGAGCGGGCCACGTGCGCGAGGACCGCCTGACAGTTCGGATATTTCTCGCTCAGCCGCAGCAGGGATTCGCGGTTTACCGGGTCCGAAACCGCCGCATCCCGCATCAGATGGAGCATGAGGACCGCGCCGTGGCGGTCGCATTGCTTCCACATCCATTCCGGCGCGAACTCCTCCAACGCCACCTGCGAGGTGTCCGCCCGGCCGACGTAGTAATGGTACGGTTTGAGCCCGCGACAGCGACCGGCGGCCATCGCTTCCTCCGTCACGCCGGGATCATCCGTCGGCGCCACAATCGCGAGGCCCCGGGTGGTGAACGACGCGGGCATCGCCGCGTTCTCGTCGTACATCCAGCGATTGACCGCTGGACGATCATGGTCTCGGGACGGAAAGGGAAACAGTAACGCCTCGGCCAGCCGCCCTCCCGGCAGAATGAGCTCCATCGCCTCGCGATAGCTCGCGGGGCCAATCGTGCGGCCCTGCAAATAGGCACCGAGCGTGCTCGGGACATACCCGCCCGGCTCCAGCACGTGTGCGTGGATGTCGCAGACTTTCGCGGGCAGGAACCCGTCAATCGCTTCCGCCAGCAGGGCGACATCCACTGCGTTCAGTTCTGTCTCGATTTTCATGAGTAATGGAGAGGGAGGCGGGACGGCTGCGTGAGAGTCGCGCGAGTGGAATTCGCCGGGTCGCGTCACGGCCCCGGACGCGGCAGCACGCGCTCAGGCTCCTGATTCGGCTGCACCGCCGTCCAGCGGTCCGCCCGCGCGCCGGCTTCGGCTGCGGCCAGGGTCGCCAGCGCGAGTTGATAATCCGCGTAGCTGTGCGGCCAGGGTGCCTCGCCGCGGATGGCGTCGACGAACGCGCCGATCTCCGCGGCGTAGGCAGGTTCGATCACCTGGGCGAGCGCCCCGAATTGGTGCACCGCTTCCGGTGTGCCGTGCAACACGATCTCGCCGCGATTGATATCCCAGGTCGCCGAACCATTTGCGCCAAACGCGCAACCGCGCCGGAAATCGTACGGACAGCCCATGGTCACGGTGAGTTGCCCCATCCCGCCCCGCTCCAATTGGAGGAGCAAACTCCACGTGTCCTCAAATGCTCCTTCACGCCCGCTGAACCGATTGAAACCGCCCGCCACCTTCCCGGCGTGGCCGAAAATGCGCGCGAGCCACGAAAGTTCGAAGGGCACCATCTCGCGGCCCGGTGCGGTGTCGCGGTGCCGCCCGTAATACTCGGTCCCTTCCGTCGGGTGCCATCCCGCCATATCGCCGGCCAGGCAGAATTGGTAACTTAGCAGCGCCCCGAGCGCCGGGGGCACGAGTTCGTGCAGCGCCCGTACGACCGGAAGAAACGCGAAGGTCAGGGACGGCGCACACACCAACTGCGGGACGCGCGAAACGCGGCCGGACACCCCATAGCTCCAGATATCCGCTTCGACAAAGTGATGGATTCCCCGCTCGAGCGCCAAATCGACCAGCGGGCCCTTCGTGCCCGGCGGCGTGGAAATGACAAGCGCGTCCGGGCTCCAATCCATGGCGGCCGCCATCGTTTCGAACGTTTTGACGCCGAAACGCGCCCCGGTCGACTGCCGGCGCTCGGCGCGGGCATCGAACGCGCGCACCTCCACATCCGGCCGGCGCGACAAGTCCCGCACGCGGCGGGATCCCATCGACCCGCAGCCGAGTTGGAGAATCTTCCGGCCGGGCTGCATCAGGTGAGGCGGGCAAAACCGCTCTGCGCCACGGGTCCGTGCAAGGCCGTCAGCACCGTGCCGCGGTCGAGATGTTGCCGGAGCAGGCCGAAAACTTCGCCGACCGCTTCCAGATACCGGGCGACCAGATCGGGCTTGTGGGCATAGGTTGGATAAAAGGCCCCGGCGGCCAGGAAGCCGCGCGCGAGCATTTCCTGCGTGAAGAGCGTCATCAACGCGCGGCTGATGTCTCCCGCATCGAAGCTCAGGATACACAGCGCCGGGATGCCGATCACCTTGGCCGGCACGCCATGCCGGGAGCCCGCCGCCGCCCAGCCGGCGCGGACCAGCGCTCCGATTTCGCCCACGTGACGCGCGACATCCAATTCCTCGAGCCGGGCGAGCGTGGCGATCGCCGCCGTGGGCCCGATCGACTCCGTCCAATAGGTGCTGCTGATGAACGTTTGCTGGGCCGCGTCCATCACCGCGTCGCGGCCGACGATGGCGGACATCGGAAATCCGTTCGACAGCGCTTTGGCAAAGACCGCAACGTCCGGCGCCACACCCAGTGCAAGGTGCATGCCGCCAAAATTGCTGCGCCACCCCGCGGTGATCTCATCGAAAATCAAGACGGCGCCCGTCTCATCCGCGAGGGCGCGCACCTTCTCCAAAAATCCGTCCTTCGGCGCATCGTAACGACGTGGTTCCATCACAATGGCCGCCAGCTCGGAGCGATGCGCGGCGACAATCTGCTCGAGTTCACCGATCTGATTGTAGCGAAAAGGCAGCGCACTTCCGAGCAGCGCGCGCGGCACGCCGTCCGGATCCAGGCCGGGCAGCAGATGGCCGTTGAGCGCATCGGTCTGACCGAGGTTCGCGGCCAGATACCAATCGCTCCAACCGTGGTAACCGCAAAACGCCACCACGCCGCGCCGGGTATGGGCGCGAGCGATCCGCACGGCAATCGACATGGCTTCGCCCCCGGTCCGGGCATAACGGACCTTCCCGGCCCACGGATGAATCGCGCAGAGCCGGTCCGCGAGTTCGACCTCGGCGGGCGAATTCAACGTGCACATGCTGCCGCGCGCGACGCAGTCGGTGACCGCCGCGTTGACCACGGGGTCGGCATAACCGAGCAGGCACGTACCGATGCCGTTGGACGTAAAGTCGGCATACGGGCGCTCTTCCAAGTCCCAGATGGTGCAGCCCTGCGCGCGACGATAGTAGGCCGGCCAGCCTCCGGGCAGGTACTGCTCCGGCCGCTTGCCGAGCAGCTGGGCGCCACCCGGAATACGCCCGCGCGCCCGACGGTAAAGCTGTTGGCCGGCGCCGGAGGCTGGACCCATGTTGATCGCTGGTTTGGAATTCATGGAAAAAGGGGGCCAAACCATCAGGTGCGCCTGAGGCTTCGTTGACGGGACAGAACCCATGTCCAGTCAAACAAAATGCCGGCCGCTGATCGGAGCGCACGGGGCGAGGACCACGCCGGCCAGAGGGAATGTGCGGCGCCCGTCGCGGAAGTTGTCACTTTATTTGTCAGCAGATGGCTTCTTTTTGAAACTGCCTCGCTGGGCATCTTGAGATCGAATGAAATCCATTACTCTCCAGCGAGATTCCGTCTGGTCTGCCACCCCCACTCCATTCACGGCCGAGGGCCGCGTCGACGTTGCCTCGGTGCAACGCATGGTGTCGCATCACGTGGACCTCGGTGTTTCTGGCCTCATGCTGGCCGGGACCTGCGGGGAGGGACCGTGGCTCCGGGACAGCGACCGTGAAGTTCTGGCCCGATCGGCCGTCGAAGCCGCCAAAGGAATGCTCACGGTCGCCATGCAGGTGTCGGACAATTCGTGGATTCGCGTGCTGGACAACGTCAATCGTGCCGCCGCCTGGGGCGTGGAACTGGCCGTCGTGGCGGCCCCCTCATTTTTCCTGAACGCCACCACCCAGCGCCTCCTCGCCCACTACGCCGAGGTTGCGCGGCGCAGTCCGCTCCCCATCGGCCTGTATGACCGGGGCGCGCACAGTCCTTACGTGGTGCCGGACTCGCATCTGCCCGAGTTGCTCGCCGAGCCCAACATCGTCGTCGTCAAGGATAGCTCCCAACAGGAATCGCGTCGGCGCGTTTATCTGGCCGCCCGCAACCAGCGGCCCGGGCTGAAGATCTTTTCCGGTTCGGAATTCGACTGCGATGAGTACCTCGCCGCGGGCTACGACGGGCTGCTCCTGGGCGGCGGAATTTTCAACGGCGCGATGGCGCGTGACATCATCGCCGCGGTGCGAGCCGGGGATATGCCGCGGGCGAAAGCCGCGCAGGCCCGCATGAATGACCTCATGTACCGCGTATACGGTGGACCAAAGATCGAATGCTGGATGACCGGCCTCAAGGAATTGCTGGTCCAACTGGGCGTCTTTTCCACGAACATAAATCTCCTCGAATATCCGCTGACCTCCGAGTGCCTGGCGCAGATCAAGGCCGCCGTGAGCGGGGCCGATGGCCTCGGCTACCGGCAGGATCTACTGGTGTCCAAGCGGAGCTTCGTCCCCCTGGTGGCCGCCTGAACGCCGATGTCGCGCCCCCAGGTCGTCAACGTCGACTGCAACTTCGTCTACGATCCGGAGCGAAGCCAGATCGAGGCGGCCGGGGGCGAACTCGTTCTGCGGCGGGCAAAAACCGAGGACGAGATCATTGCCGCCTGTGCCGACGCCACGGTGGTTCTCCTCGAATTCCCCCATACGCCGCTCACGGCGCGCGTCATCTCCGCCCTGCCCGCCTGCCGCGCGATTATTCGTTACGGTGTCGGGATTGAGAGTGTCGACCAACCCGAAGCCACCCGACGCGGCGTGGTGGTGGCCAACACGGCGGATTTTTGCACGGAGGAGGTTTCCGATCATGCGGCGGCCCTGCTGCTCGCGAGCGCGCGGAAGATCTGTTTCTTCGATCGCCAGGTTCGGTCGGGCGGCTGGCAGGATTTCAAGCTCCACCCTCCCCTGCGCCGGATTAGCTGCATGACGCTTGGTCTGGTGGGATGGGGCCGCATCGCCCAGGCAGTCGCGCGCAAGATGCAGGGTTTTGGACTGCGGATTCTGGTCACGGATCCTTTTGTGCGCGCGCTGCCCGCGGGTTCGCCCGTAGAACTCGTCAGCCTGGATCGGCTGCTGCGCGAATCCGATCTCGTTTCGCTCCACGTGCCCCTCACCCCTGAAACCAAGCAGCTGATCGGCGAGAACGCTTTGCGGGCGATGAAGCCCACCGCTTTCCTCGTGAACACGAGCCGCGGCGGAGTCGTTGACCAGCCGGCACTCGTGCGCACGCTGGAGGAAAACCGTCTGGGGGGCGCCGCGCTGGACGTCTTCGAGGAAGAACCCCTGCCCGCCACCAGTCCGTTCCGCACGATGGAAAATGTGGTGATGACGCCGCACTATGCCGCGTCCTCCCTTGATTCGATGGCGCATCTGCACCGCACAGTGGCGGATTCGGTCGAGGCGATTCTGCGTGGCTTCTGGCCGCCCTTCCCCGTCAACGCCGGCGTGCAACCGCGCGACCCACTTCGGCCCTGGTCCGAGTTTCGCCCGCGTGGCTGTTGATCAACTTCCCTCCTCGTGACAAAGATTCGCTTCGGCATTCTCGGTTCGGGCTACATGGGTCGCACCCATGCCGAGGCTATTCTTCAGCTCGGTGACCGGGCGGCCTTGACGGCCATAGCCGGCGGTACCCGCGCGGCCGGGCTCGCACAACGGTACGGTATTCCTGAGGAAGGCACCGCCGAGGCGCTGATCCGCCGGCCGGATGTCGACGCGGTCGTGGTCACGACACCTCACCACCTGCACGTTGAGGCCACGGTGCTGGCCTTGCAGGCGGGCAAGCACGCCCTGGTCGAGAAGCCGCTGGCTACCACCGTGGAGGACACGACGATGGCACTCGCCGAGTTTTCCAACGGAATGGTGGCCTCGCTGTATTCCAGCCGCGCCCTTCCCGCCGCAAACTTTCCGGGTGAATCCTTCCGCTTCCGCGTTGTGGGCAGCACCGGCCTGATCGATCTCGATGCGTTCGATGAGCTGCGCCTGGCCGACGATCAGGGCTGGCGGGTGATGTCGAAGCAACCGCCGGTGGGCCACGCCAGCGCGGATACCGCGTTCCTCGAGTCGCGCATGCAGGCTTACCGCGATCAAATTTCCTCCTTCATCACCTTGATCCACGGGGAGCAACCCGCTCCCGACATGCCGAGCGTCGGGACTGGCGACGACGGTCGTGCAGCGGTCGCGGCGTGCCGCGCCATCCTCACCTCGTCGGAACAGCGTCGTTGGGTTGACCTGATCCCGCAGACCGCGCGGCCGGCATCCACAACATGATCGCCGCAATTGGCGTCCGATCAACCCACCATGGCTTTGGTGCCCTCGACCTCGCCATCGTCATCCTCTGCGCGTTTCTGTTGCTCGGCATCGGGCTTTATTTCGCCCGCCGCCAAAAGACGACGGAGGACTTTTTTGTGGCCGGC
>JBKJRG010000657.1:0-9017 GCA_046594805.1 Opitutaceae bacterium
TGTCATCACCGCCAAGGGCATGGTCCTCATCGGCCCGCGCCAGACGGATTATGTGCGCCTGACGAGCGGGCTGCCGGAGCGCATCGGCCAGTCGCCGCCCGAGTTGGCGCCGGAGCCGAAGGCCAAAGTCGTGAGGTGAAATCCGGATCGGGATTTATGGGGACCGAACGAACACCAGGCAAAGCAGACCCGATGCCCCGGAGCCGCTCCGCGCCGATCATCGAGCGCGCGCCCCTGCCCATCGTCGAGGTGCAGGGGAGTAGGCACATTGTGTCTCATGTGAATCCCGAGTTTTGCCGTCTGCTGGGGAAAACCAGAGCCGAACTCCTCGGAAGGCCCTTCGCCGAAATTGTGCACGAGGGGGAGAAGTGCGTGCCTGTTCTGGACCGGGTTTATGAAACGGGAGAGGCCGCCACTCTTGCGCAGGAGGACGGCTCCAAGGTCGATCGTGCCTACTGGCTGTATGCCATGTGGCCGGCGCTGGACGCGGACGAGCGTCCGGTGGGAGTCATCATCCAATTGACGAAGTCCGTCGTTTTTCCTCCCAACGCCGCCGCGATCAACGAGGCCCTGCTGATCGCCGGGCTGCGCCAGCATGAGCTCACGGATAAGGCGGAGAAGTTGAATGCGCAACTGCAGGGGGAAATCGCCGAACGCAAGCAGGCGGAGGCAGAGCTCAAAAAGACGCAGGCCGCGCTCGAACAGCACAATCAAAACCTCGAACTCCGGGTGCTGGAGCGGACGGGCAAGCTGCAGGAAACCATCGCGGAGCTGGAGACATTTTCTTACAGCATCTCGCATGATCTGCGCGCGCCGTTGCGGGCGATGCAGAGCTTTGCCGCCATCCTGGAGAGCGAGCGCGGCGAGCAC
The DNA here is from genome assembly GCA_046594805.1 of Opitutaceae bacterium. Taxonomy (GTDB): domain Bacteria; phylum Verrucomicrobiota; class Verrucomicrobiia; order Opitutales; family Opitutaceae; genus ER46. Next base: position 871 of record JBKJRG010000657.1, read on the forward strand.
GTGGGAGTTGAAGGCAAGGAATACATCCGCCGGATAATCATGGCGGCCGAGCGGATGGACCGGCTAATCCAGGACGTGCTGGTTTACAGCCGCGTGGCACGGGAGGAAATGCCGTTCGAGCGAATCGAGCTCGGCAGCTTCATCGTGGGCATCCTGGAATCCTATCCCCAATTCGATTCCGATCATGCGAAGATTGAGGTCTCCGTGCCGCTGGCCGCGGTGCGGGCGAATCCAGCGGCGCTCACGCAGTGCGTTTCCAACCTGATTGGCAACGCGATCAAGTTTGTCGCCCCCGGGGTGAAACCGCACATCCGTATCTGGACGGAATTGGGCGCGGACTCCCGGGTGCGGCTTTTCATCCGGGACAACGGCATCGGCATCCCGGAAAAGGCGCAGAAAAAAATCTTCGGCATTTTTAATCAGCTCGATTCCAGCCGCGGGGGCACTGGCATCGGGCTGGCGGTCGTGCGCAAGGCCGCCGAGCGGCAGGGCGGCAGCATCAGCGTTGAATCGGAACCGGGGAAAGGCAGCACGTTTCGGCTCGAACTGAATTCGGCGCGGGAAATCTGAACCAATCATGGACAACAAACGGGTGCTTTACGCCGAAGACGACGAGAACGACGTGTACTTCATGGAGCGTGCCTTTAACGAAATGGGCGCACGCGGAGATCTGCGCGTCGTCTGCAACGGGCAGCTGGCGACCGAATACCTCGCGGGCACGGGGGCGTTTGGGAGCCGCGAAGAATTTCCCCTGCCGGGCTTGCTGCTGCTGGATGTAAAGATGCCCGAAATGTCAGGACTGGAAGTTCTGTCGTGGGTCCGCCAGCGGCCGGAATTCAAGAGGCTGACCGTCGTGATGTTTACGTCGTCCACCCAGCCCGCCGACGTCGAGTATTGCGCGGCGCACGGCGCGGACGCGTACCTGGTGAAGCCTTCTCAAGCGGGACACCTGAGCGAGCTCATGCCCCTGGTGCTCGCGGCGCGCACGACCGAAGTCGAAGGCGGGCGCCGGCTGGAGATTCCGGGTAATCAGCTGCCGGAATTGGGTCCTGGGGATCGCCGTGCAACGTCCCGGTGATCGGCCAGGCCGGGGCAATCAATACGTCAGAAGTCTGCGCTCGAAGTTGATGTGGCACGGGCGTCTGGCAAGGCGACGAGACATCGCTGACACTTTTTCGAGGCTCAGACATCCTGATCTGCCGTGGAAATCCCGTGATACCGTTCCCGGTCCAAAACCAAAAGCGGTTGAGCGGTGTAAACCCGGGAGCTGTCGGGGAGGCGGCGATGAACGGACGTGGCGGGATTGGACAGGACTGACAGGAGGCCGGAGACAGGAGAGACAGGAAAAGCGATCAAGGGGGATTGGGTCCTGTCTTTCCTGTCTCTGAGCTCCTGTAAATCCTGTCTAAAACCAAAAGCGGTTGAGCGGTGTAAACCCGGGAGCTGTCGGGGAGGCGGCGATGAACGGACGTGGCGGGATTGGACAGGACTGACAGGAGGGCGGAGACAGGAAAGACAGGAACAGCGATTCAGGGGGATTGGGTCCTGTTTTTCCTGTCTCTGAGCTCCTGTCAGTCCTGTCCAAAACCAAAAGCCATAGCCCCCTCAAGCCAGCTCAACGCGCCGCGCGTTGGGGTCGGGGTGCTGCCGATAAAATAAAGACGTATGGCCGACGGCGCTGACGCACACGCAGCGTCCTTCGTCGGCGATTTGCGCGCACAAGGCCGCCCGCTCATCCCGGTCTGACCCCAGGAAGCGCAGCTTCACCAATTCGTGTTTGCGCAACAGCCGCTGCAGTTCGGCGAAAAACGCCGGCGTCAGGCCGCCGCGCCCAACCTTCAGGCCCGGCTCCAGCGTCTGGCCCAGTTTGCGCAGGTGCGATTTTTGCGCGCCCGTCAGGGGGAATTCATACATGGAGTGACGCTCTCGCATTTCCGGCCCGCCGCCAAGCGCAAGGTGAGCCGGGGTGGCATGGGCATCCTGCCCATGGCTTGGGATTTTCCAAACCCACGGGCGGGACGCCCGTGCCACGTTCGAACAACCGCGGCCCGAATTACTCGCCAAATGTGTCCAAAGGCAGCTCGCGCCATTTTCCGGCCGCCAGGTCGCCGAGCTCGAGGTGGCCGAAGCGCTGGCGCTGCAACGTGAGCACCGTCGCCCCGCACTCGGAAAACATCCGGCGGACCTGGTGATAGCGCCCCTCCGTCAGCGTCAGCCCGGCCTCACGTGGTCCGAGGACGCGCATTGCCGCGGGCGCACAGGGCGTCGTTTCGCCGCTGAGCGTCAACGTCCCGCTCGCAAACACCTCCACCCATTCTGGCGCCACGTCGCGATCGAGGGTGGCACGATAAATTTTTGGGACCTTGTGCTTCGGTGAGGTGAGCCGGTGGACGAGCAGCGACCGATCCGTGAGGAGCAGCAATCCGCTCGTTTCCTTGTCGAGCCGGCCGACACTGGTCACTTGAGGGTTCCGATTGCGCCAGCGTTCCGGCAGCAGCGAATACACGCTGGGACCTTCGCCGCCATCATGGGAGCACACCAACCCGACCGGCTTGTGCAACAGGAGCAGCAGCCCATCCGGATGATCCAGGGGTTCGCCGTCGACCTGCACGTCGGCGGCCGCGGATTTCTGGGCAACGTCGTCGGCGGGCTCTCCGCGAATCGTCACCCGCTCCTGGTCAATCCACCCGCGCGCTTCCCGGCGGCTGCAATAGCCGAGGCTGGACAGGATTTGATCGAGGCGGCGCATGAGATGACTGCGATAGGATTAGGCTGCTTGGTCGGATTGGAATGAATCTGCGCGGCGGTTCCAAACGAATCCTGTTTAATCCGGTCAATCCGGTTTAAACCAACCTGCCTCGCCTGCTGCATGCTCCGCGTTTCACTGCTTCTCGCCACGGTCGCCTTCCTTTTGCTGGGACTGCTCACCGTTTTCAAATCCCCCGATTGGTTGCCGTGGCAGTTGGCCGTGCTGGCGGGGGAGTACGGGCACTGGCTCGCCGTTCTGCCTGCCGGCCTGACCGCGCTGGCTTGGATCTTCCGGGGGCCCTCCCTGGGGTGGGCCATCGCCACCACGGTCGTGGCGGGAGTGGCCATGTGCTGCCTCTTGCGGCCGGCGTTCAGTGCCGCGCGCGTCGGTGGGGAACTGCCCGCTTATCTCGAGCGCCAGTTTGGCCGGGTCGAAATTCGCCGCGCTCCCTTTTCCGCCGGCGCATTCTTCGAGGGCGGACCGGACCCCGTCCCAGTGCAGTCATTCGCCTTTGGCGCCGGCCAGGGGCTCGACTACTATCGCGCGCAACGCACCGACGGTCGCGCGGGGCCCTGCGTGATCGTCGTGCACGGTGGCGGCTGGGACAGCGGGGATCGCACGCAGTTGGCGGAGTTCAATCACTGGCTGGCGCGGAAGGGATACGCAGTCGCGGCCGTCTCCTACCGGCTGGCGCCGGCGTTTCAGTGGCCGGCGCAGCGGGCGGATGTGCTGGCGGCCATTGCGCTGCTGAAAGCGCGCGCACCGGAACTCGGTCTCGATCCGACGCGGCTGGTCCTGCTCGGCCGATCCGCGGGCGGGCAGATTGCGCAGGTGGTCGGATATGTCGCGGGCGAGCCGGGGCTGCGCGGCGTGATCGGACTCTACGCCCCTTCGGATTTGAATTTTGGTTACGCGCATGCGCGCGAGGACGATGTCCTCAAATCGCCCGCCCTCATGCGGCAATACCTCGGAGGCACCCCGGACACGGCGCGCGCGAACTATGACAGCGCCAGCGCGCTGCTGCATGTGACGCGCACCTCGCCGCCGTCGCTGCTGCTGCACGGCGAACTCGACACCCTGGTCTGGCACCGGCACAGCGTCCGCCTCGACGCGCGGCTGGCCGAGCTCGGGGTGGCCCACGCTTTCGTGTCGCTGCCGTGGGCCACGCACGCGTTTGAGTTCAACCTGCATGGTCCCGGCGGGCAGCTGACGACGTACGCGGTCGAGTGGTTTCTGGCCGCGGTGACGATGTAGGGGCGTCGCTTGACGACGCCCGCGGGTACGAGAGCCGCAGCTGCTCGCGGGCGTCGTCAAGCGACGCCCCTACACGATTATATGCGGCGGGATTCTTTCCACGCGCGCGCGTTTTTGTTTACGGCGCGAAGCCCGGGCCCACACTGCGGACGTATTCCCCCATGACCAATACCCTCCCGCTGCTGCTTGCTCAAACTCCGGTTGAAACGTGGCACCCCACGTCACTCGGCCACGCCCTGCTCAATACGGCCATTTTTTCCATCGCCGGCACGCTGCTGGCCATTGTCGGCTACAAGCTTTTCGACCTCTGCACTCCGGGCGATCTCCACGAGGAAATCGTGAAGAACAAGAATCTCGCCGCCGCCGTCATCGGTGCCGCCATCATTGTCGGCGTCAGCATTGTCGTGGCCGCGGCGATCATGGGATGAGTGCGTTCCGCGAGGAACCGCCCGCGCCGTGGATGCGGCGCAGCACCAAGGTCGCGCTCGTCCTGCTCGGCACGGCCGGGGTCGTCGGCGCGGCCACGGCCTGGGATGCGTGGCAGCGCGCCCGCGTCCGGGACGACACAGCGGTGAATCCGGTTCAGCCGCCGGTGGCGCCCGTCAGCGGCGACCGTGAATACGCCAACAACACCTACGTCCCGGGTGCCGGCTATTACCACGCGCCGTTTTTCGCCTGGTTTCCGTTCGCGTGGAATTTCCATAATCCGGCGCGGGGCTATTTTGCGGGCGGGCAGTGGCACGGCTCGCCTTTGGCGGCGGACGTGGCGAGTTCGCGTCCCTCGCAGCCGCCGGTGTTGGCGGCTGCCGCTGCCCAGCGGGCGAGCCAGGAAAACGCGCAACGCCAGGCGCGCTCGACTGGATTTGTCAGCCCAGCGGGTCGCGGCCCCGCGTATGGCTCCCCGTCTTCGTCGCCGGCTCCGAGTTCGAAGCCGACCACGATGCGCGGGGGATTTGGTTCGTCGTCGCGCGGTGGATCGAGCTGAACCCGTCACGTCGACCACCACCGCCATGGAGCGTCTCCCGCTGAACCCGCGACCCGGCTGGGTGGCCGAGGCTGAAACGCTCGGCTTCACCTATCACACGCATGAGCAGGGGCCGTACTGGGACGAGAGCGCGTACTACGCCTTCAGTGTAGCCGAGGTCGATGCCCTCGAGGCGGCGGGCAACACGCTGCACGAACTTTGCCTCGCGGCCGCGCAGGTCGTCATCGATCGCGGATGGTGGTCGCGGCTCGGGGTCCCGGCCCAGGCGGTGCCGGCCATTCTCGCCTCGTGGGAGCGCGACGATCCGAGCCTCTACGGACGCTTCGATCTGGCGTATGACGGGGCGGGACCCCCGAAGCTGCTCGAGTATAATGCCGACACGCCGACGGCGCTGATCGAGGCCGCGGTCATGCAATGGCACTGGCTCCAGGCCAGGTTTCCGGACGCGGATCAGTTCAACTCGATTCATGAGCGGTTGATTGACGCGTGGCGCCATATTGCAGCGGAACGGGTGCATTTCGCTGCGGTGCGCGATCTGCCGGAGGACTTGCAGACGATCACGTACCTGATGGACACGTGCCAGCAGGCGGGCTTCCAGACCGGCTGGACCGCGATGGACGACATCGGCTGGGAGACCGGCGCGCAGCGCTTTGTCGACGGGGACAACCGCGAGATCAATGCGCTCTTCAAGCTCTACCCGTGGGAGTGGATGTGGCATGAGCCCTTCGCGGAATTTCTGCCGAAAGCGAAAAACCTGTTCATCGAACCGCCGTGGAAACTCGTCCTGAGCAGCAAGGGGCTGCTGCCCATTCTCTGGGAATTGAATCCGGGGCATGAGAACCTGCTGCCGGCGTTCGAGTCGGCGGACGCGGCGCTGCGCGGCGACTACGTGAAGAAACCCCGGCTCAGTCGCGAGGGTGCGAATGTATCCGTGGTGGAGCGGGGCCTGACGGTGGAGGAGAACGGCGGCGGTTACGGCGAGGAGGGCTTCATCTACCAGGCACTCGCACCGATCCCGGAATTCGGCGGCCACCGGCCGGTGTGTGGCGTGTGGGTCGTGAACCACGCGGCGTGCGGGCTCGGGATCCGGGAAGATACGCGGCGGATCACGGGCAACCTGTCGCGGTTCGTGCCGCACGTGATGCGGTGACGGGTGCCAGCGAATGGATTTCTGCGAAGCTGGCACAGGGGGAGATTTTAGGATGCCTCGGTGGTAGGGCTGCCGCTCGCCTGTCCTGAGCGCAGTCGAAGGGCCGGCACGCCGTCGCGGAACACGCGGCCGAAAACTGCTCATGCCGGACGCAATCCGGCGGGCGCGAACGCGCGGGTTTTCGCCCGGTTACCGCGCGACGGCGTGGCGGCAAGCGCCAGCCCTACCAGAGCAGCTTTTCGTAGCCACGAGCGTGAGCGAGTGGGACGTCGCCCGATCCACTCGCTGGTGCTCGTGGCTACGCCTGGACGGTACGCTTTCGTCGCTGTTTCACGATCCGCGCGATTTCCAGCAGGACCAGCGGCGCGAAGATCCACACCACCTGCATCGGGAAGATTTTCCGCGCCGCGGACTGGTGATACGCAATCAGCCCCGCCGCGACGTACGCCAGCCGGTGCACATTCTTCCAGCGTTTGCCGCCGAGCCAGCGAATCGCGGCCTGCAGGCTCGTGATGGCGAGCACGAGCAGGATCGTGAGCGAGATGATGCCCGTGACCAGAAAGGGTTTCGTGAAGTCAGACGCCAGTACGGCGGCCGGCCCGGCCACGCCGCCTTGGATCTCGTAGAAGAGATGCGTCGCAAAATGAATCGCGCCGTAGGCGAACGCGCTCACGCCGACCAGCCGGCGGTGACGATTGAGGGCCTGGGCGACGCCCCATTTCGGGAACAGCACGCGCAGCGGCGTGAAAGTGAGCACCACCGCCAGCAGCACGGACGCCATGAAGCCCAGGTGCAGCAGGATGAATTTCAATCCGTCCGCGAGGGCACTGGGATCCTTCGTCACGAACAGCGGCCAGATCGGCCAGAGCCCGGGCAGGACGATCAGCGCCCAGATGACGAATTTCGAGCGGAGGAGTTTTTCGAGCAGCGGCATCCGGAAAATGTGGAAATCAGGAAATCAGGAATGGGGCGGAGGAAATGTTCCGTTCCTGATTTTCCTGTTTTCCACATTCCACCGGTTTCCCTCCGTTAATAAAACTTCGCCAAGTTCATCCCCTGGTAGAGCGAGGCGACCTGCTTTTCGTAGCCATTGAACGGGAGGGTGCGCTGACGGGTGCCGAGCACCCCGCCGCCGCCGATGACGCGTTCGCTCGCCTGCGACCAGCGGGGGTGATCGACGGCGGGATTCACGTTGGCGTAGAAGCCATATTCGCTTGGCGCCATGACGAGCCAGGTGTTGCGCGGCTGCTTGGCGACGAAATCGAACTTCACGATCGATTTCACGCATTTGAAACCATACTTCCACGGCACCACCAGCCGCAGCGGCGCGCCATTCTGGTTGGGGATCGGCTTGCCGTAAATGCCGGTGGCGATGAAGGCCAGCTCGTGGTTCGCCTCGTCGAGCCGCAGGCCTTCGACGTAGGGCCAGTCCAGCGCGCGGCCTTTTTGGCCCGGCAGATTCTTCGGATCGAGCACGGTCGTCATCTGCAGGAATTTCGCCTCCGCCTTCGGCTCGGCCAGCGCGACCAGCTTGGACAGCGCGAAGCCGTCCCACGGGATCACCATCGACCACGCCTCCACGCAGCGGAACCGATACAGCCGCTGCTCGATGCCGCCCAGCTTCGTGATGAGATCGTTGACATCGATTTTCGTGGGATTGGAGACCAGCCCACCGAGCTCGACCGTCCACGGTTCGGTTTTCCAGCCCTTGTTGGCATTGGGCCTGGGGTCGGCCTTGTCGTTGCCGAACTCGTAGAAATTATTGTAGCTCGTGATGAGCTCGTAAGCGGTCGGTTTGAGCGCCGGATCGCGGAAGTCGGGATTGACCTTGGTGGGAAAGCCGCCGGTTGCGGCGAGCAACGCGCGGGGCCCCAGGGCGGCGCCGGCCAGGCCAAGCCCGACGGACCGGAGAAAGTCACGGCGCGGGGTGGTGGGCTCGGGGCGCAGTTTGTAGTCGCGCTCAGGTGTCGCAGCGGATTCGGGCAGTTCCCAGTCTTTGGGCGTGCGGA
>JBKJRG010000684.1:0-2539 GCA_046594805.1 Opitutaceae bacterium
AAACTGGGTGCGGCTTCGACGGAACGGGCCCGGCCAGTCCGTCACCTGTAGGACAGTTCGCCGAGCTGGCTCTCCGGCGTTTTTGCCGACGGCAAAGCAATCTGCCAGCTCAGATGGCCTACAACAAAATGACCACCCGCACGCTCGATGGCGCGCACGCAGTGCCGCCGTCGCGAATTCACGCAAAGCCGCGAAGGCCGAGCCGGCTTCGCGCCTTCGCGTGAGGCTTCCTGGCTCGCGGGACTATACGGTCTCCGCGCGGCGTTTTCTCATGCGCAGCACGTTGGCCCCGTTGCCGCGCTCGTAGTCGGCTTCGTCCATCAATGACTGGATTATAAAAAGCCCGCGCCCTTTCGGGATCTCCGGATCGGGCAGCGTGAGACGTCCGGGCCATTGAAACCCGGGAGTGTGATCCGTCACGCGCAACTCCACAAAATCCTTGGTGACGGTTGCCTCGGCCTGGATGGGGAGTTGCCGGTCGTTGGCCGTGGTGGTGGCCTGTTCGCCGTCGGGGGTTTTCGGCCGGCCCTCGACATGGTGCACCGCATTGTTGCATGCCTCGGTCAGCGCGAGTTCGCAGGCAAAAAGTACTTCCTCTCCGATCCCGCGCTCTTCGAGAAACTGGCGCAGGGTTTTCGCCGCTTCACGGCCGGCAGCGACATCGCACGCAAATTCGATCTGCCGGGTGTCGTGGCCGGGGGCGGGAGTGGGGCGTTGCATTGCAGGCTGGGATGCCGGGAAACTGGTTGGCCGTGGCGGCGAAGGCAAGCCGGGCAAAGCGGCATCGCGCGGAGAAATGCGGATCCGCGTTTCGCATTTTGCATGGTGCCTGGTGACCGGCCCGAGTCCGGCCCGATGAATTCCGGAAATTTTTAAAGTGCCTTTCACCAAGATCCCCCTTTCCCGCCCGCGAAACCTGCATAGGGTGGGGCTGCCACCGGGATCTTTTCGCATTATGCCACGAACCATTCTCGTCGTAGACGACAACGATACCTTCCGGGGCATGCTCTGCACCCTCCTCGCCGAGCATGGCTACCTGGTAGTCGCCGCCCGGGGCGGCGTCGAGGGCCTGGAGGTCGCCAAATCCAATTCCGGAATCGATGGCGTCCTGACCGACGTGGATATGCCCGGGATGAGTGGTTTCGAATTCTGCCAAAAACTGCGCGCGGAACGTCCGCCGGGGAGTCGCGAAATCCCCGTGTGGATTATGACGGGTGCGCTGCAGCCGGGACTCGCGAGACGCGGCGCGGCGGTCGGGGCCACGCTGGTCCTCCGAAAGCCGTTCAACATTGTGGATATGTGCGCCCAGATGGAGCGCGCCTTTGCAGCCGCGGTTTCGAAGGCGGCGGCCGGACCCACTCCCGGGGCCAGCGAACGTACCGCGGGTTAATCTCGATTCGGTTGTGGCCGTGCCGCGCTTCCTCGTCCCGTTCGGACTTCTTGGGGGTGGCGCGCGCTTGTGAATAGTTTGTGGATAACTTTTTGGGATTTTTCCCGATACCCGGGAACGCGAAATTCAGGTACTGTCGTTGACCCCCTCGGATATGAATACCCCAAAGACATCAGGAGTGATGGATGATGCGTTGTTTCGCGTGGAGAGAAAGATTGCACGGCGCGCGGACGAACTTTCCCGGCAGCTGGGATATGACCACGGACATGCGCTGGATCACTGGCGACAGGCAGAGCAGGAAGTGTGGGCCGAACCTGAGCCGTCGGACGGCCAGAAAATCGGTTCGGCGAACTCCGCGTATTAGTCAGCGCCTGGGCGCGAACGGATTAACGGCCGTGGCTTGACTGCGGCCGGAACGCACGAGGTTTCGACCATCGAAACCTCGCGCCCCTCTCTGGCGCACGAGGACCGGCCACGGGCACGGGGTGGGGAGAAACGGGGTGGCGCAGCGGCGTGCGGAAATACGCATGCCGCTTCGTGTTTCCCGCCGGGCTGCGTGCTCGACCCCTAATGGCGCTGAAGGCACGGTGAACTTGTTCCCAGCCCCCACGATTTACGCAGCCTTCGCATCCCCCTATTCCCCATGGCCCACATCCTGGTAATCGACGATGACGATGGCGTTCGCAAAGTGACAGTGGCGCTGCTGCGGGAGGATGCGCATAAGGTAACGGAAGCGAGGAACGGGTTGGAGGCGTTGGCACTCCAGGCGCTGCATCGGGCTGACCTGGTAATCACCGATCTCAACATGCCCCGGCAGAATGGCACCGAGACGATTCGGATCCTGCGGCGGGAATCCCCGGAGCTGCCCATCATTGCCGTGTCGGGTGCTCCCGACTCCGATCTTTTTCACGCTGCGGCTGAACTGGTCGGAAGGAATCGGACCCTGGCAAAACCGTTTCGGCGTCACAGCTTGCTGGAGTTGGTCAACGCGGCCATTTCGCCCGTGCGCTCGGCGCTGGTTTGCCCCGCATGAAGTAGCGGCAGGCGTCCCGCGGTTGCCCGGAACCCGGGCAATTAACCGAGGGAGTCATTGCCACCAACGTCATCGACTTGGTCGCCGTGTTGCAGAAGAGCCTCAGTGCCGCCGGC
>JBKJRG010000255.1:0-3427 GCA_046594805.1 Opitutaceae bacterium
ATAGGAAGTGCGACGGCCGAGCAGATGCGCGACATGGCTGCCGAAAAAACTGCCGAGAATCGCGCCGACCGCCCACCACCCTTGCGTTGCCGCCTTGTAGCCTGGTTCCGCTGTGCCGCCGATTTTGTCCGCCCAGGGAATCATCCATTTGCTCGCAGCCCACGCGCCAATCAACGGGATGGAGCCGAGTAGGATGCCCACGACCGTCAGGCGCAGCAGCGGCGGTCGAAACAGCTCGCGGAGGGGCGCCGAGGAGCGGGTTTTTTGCGTGCCACGGGTGGCCAGCCAGCGCGGCGATTCCGGCAGGATGAAGAGCGCCATCAATCCAAACGGAACGGTCCAGGCTCCCAGTTGCAGCAGCCAGCGCCAGGATTCCGCGCTCACAGTGTGGATCCGCCCCAGCTGGGAAATGCAGAGGATGCCGACGTTGATGCCGGTGCCGATGACGCCCGCGACCATGGGACGCGTGGCGGAAGCCCAGCACTCGGAAACGAGCGCCACCCCGTTCGGCCACATGCCGCCGACACCGAGGCCCGCAAGAAAACGCAATGCGAGGAGCTGCTCCTGCGTGTGCACGAAACCCCCTGCCGCGCCAAATACCGCGTAGATTAGGATGCTCAGCCCCGTCGCCCGCGCGCGACCGATCTTGTCGCCGAACCAGCCGAGCCCAATGCCGCCGACGGCGGCGCCCAGCATCATCGCAGCCGTGTAGCGGGCAAACCAATCGCCCGCGAGCCCGTCTCGGAATGCGGGGCCCAGCAGACTCCGCGACACCGATAGGGAGGCCAGAGGCATGAGCCCAAGCTGAAATCCCGCGCCCACCAATCCTACGAAGGCGATGAAAAGGACGGCAAACCGCTGCCCGGGGGTCAGGACGGCGGGGGTCGTCATGTCTTTTTCCCGTTTCCCTTGGCCGGGCCCAGCACTTTAATCAGCGCACTATTATCGAGCGCGCCATAGCCGGCGGCCTCGGCCTCCGCCAGGATGACGGCGTGGGCCGTGCTGAGGGGCATCGGCAACCCGAGTCCCTGGCCGGTGGCCACGATGATGCGAACATCCTTGTGGTGCTGGGCCAGCCGCGCCTCGGGCACGAAATTCTGCTGAATCATCCGCTCGCCCTTGGTATCCATGATCCGCGAATACGCCGCGCTGCTCCGCATGACTGCCAGCGTTTGCGCGAGGTCCAGGTCGAGCGCCGCGGCGAATGCCAGTCCTTCCGCCAATGCCGCACGATTCAACCCGAGCACGAGATTCGTCACCAATTTCATCTTGGCGCCCGTGCCGGACGCGCCGGTGGCGAACACTTCCCGGCCGACCGCGCGAAAGATATCCTGGCACGCCGCGATGGCCGACGCTTCCCCGCCGACCATCAGCACGGCCTTGCCTTCGCGCACGTGCGCACTGCTGCCGGAGATGGTGGCATCGAGATAGGTCACGCCGCGGCGGCCCAGCGAGGCGGCGAGATGCTCCGAGCTCAGCGGATCGCCGGTCGTAGTATCGATGACAATCGCGCCGGCGCGCAGATCCGCGCGACCCGCCGTCAGCACCGTCTCGACTTCAAGGTGAGAGGGCAGGCTGAGCAGAACGCGATCGCAGCGACGGAAGACGTCCGCCGCCACTTCGGTGATTTCTGCGCCCGACGCGCGTAAAGCCTCACGGCGCCCGGCATCGATGTCGCAGCCCACCACGCGAAAACCCGCGGCCTGGAGCCGCGTCGCGACCACGCTCCCGATCAGCCCGAGCCCGATCAGGCCGACCGGCGGTGAAGGGGAAAGGGGTTCGGTCATGGCGATGGCTGGGGCGCATTCTTGTCCGTCGACAGCAGGACGGGATCGGCAATGCGAGCCGGGAGTATCCAATTGAACCAAGGGGCTTGGCAAGACGAGCCGCCAACTCGGGCGAGGTGCCCATCAAGCGCCGCGCACCTTACTCACCGGACGGACGCGGCCCAGCGCCAGGGCCCGAACCCGGCTCAGCGGGAGAGGTGACCGTTGCCGTCGCCGTTCAGGAGCGATTCCACCTCGGCCCGCGTTCCTTGGAAAAAATCTCCCACCGTCGCGTGCGCAAGGCAGCTCGCCGCAGTCGCAAAGCCCACGGCTCGCGCGGGCTCCGCCAGTTTCGGCGTCTGTAACGCGAAAATCAGCGCGCCCGCGAACACGTCCCCTGTTCCCACCCGGTCGACGATGGTTTGAATCTCATAGGGCGCATACCGTCCGGCACAGAGCGGCGCGGCAAACCCGGCGTTATCGGCGACCCGGTACAAGAGCGCTCCCCACTTGTTCTGGCTGGCGGATGGATTGTTTCGCAGGGTCATCGCGATCCATTGCAGCTGCGGAAAACGCGCGGCCGCACGGGCGGCCAGCGCTGTCTGCGCACCCAGGTCGTCTCCCGGCCCTTCGTCGAACCTTTCACCCAGTGTGCCCGCGATGTCATGGGCGTTGCCAATCAGCACGTCGACGTGCGGGAGCAGGGACGCCAGGGTGCGCTGGGCCAGCGCCTCCGGCGATACGCCCGATTCCCAGCGCCATAATTTGCGCCGAAAATTGAGGTCGCAAGAAACCGCGAGTCCGGCCGTCCGGGCGGCGATGACCGCGGCCTGGGTCGCCGCGGCAGACTGGCGTGACACGCCCGCGGAAATTCCGGTGGTATGGAGCCAAGCCGCACCCGGCAGGATGTCGTGCCACGGATAAATCTCGCCGCCGCTCAGCGCAAACGTGGAGCCCTCGCGATCGTAGATCACCAGCCCGCCTCGCTGGGCGGCGCCCACCGGATTCGCCGGCAACGCGGAGACAAATTCCGCCGCGCCACCGAGACGCGCAATCGCCACGGCGGCGTTCGCTTCCGCGCCCGCGAACGTCATTTCGAGGCTGCCCGGCATGGCCTGAGCAATGCGCAGGTAGCCGGGCGGCGAGAAGCGCCCCATGATTTCGCCGAAGCAAATCGTCGTCTTCATTGCACAACTTGGGTCGCCTGTTTTTCGCAAACCGTCGCGCGATCTGTTGCAACGCGTCCATTTCGGATCGGCAGGGAATCAAGTCAGGAGAATTCATCAGGTGCGATGGCGCCGCGATGCGCTCCCGGGAGGTGAGGAGGACGAGTTGGTCTCCCTCGCGAACAAGTATCCCGCGATAGCCGGGGTATTCATCCCCGAAATAAACGAACCACTGCCGCTGGAGAGGAATGGTTTTTCAGATGCCAATGCACGCCGATTGGCGACAAGAAAACGATGGCACCTACTTCGCCATCATGCCGTGCAGCGCCGAAAGCGGCCGGCGTTGTTTGCCCTGCGAGTCGAAGTTGGATGGATCGAGCCACTGCCGGAAAGCTGCCTGGCGAGCCGGCCATTCCCGGTCGATGACCGCGTACCAGGCCGTGTCCCGGTTCCGGCCCTTCACCACCGTGGCCTGCCGAAAGATGCCCTCGAAGG
>JBKJRG010000440.1:0-10880 GCA_046594805.1 Opitutaceae bacterium
CGACCGGGCTTGAGCGACTTCGGACATCGCCTTTTGCCGGACGGACGCGAGTTCTGCCTCCGCCTGTCGCCGCGCGGCCTGCTGTTCCAGAATGCGGCCCTGGTTCTTGTTCCGAACCGGAAGCGGGATCGAAACTTTGAAGCCTAGGTAGTAATCTTTTTTTACGCCGATAGGCGCGTCGAATACTGCCCGCTCACCCTCGTAATCAACCCCGACCGTCACGTCCTCATAGGCGTCCGCTTTGGCCACTTGAATTTCCGCCTCGGCCTGGGCCGTGGCGATTTTTGCGGCCGCATAGTCGGGACGCTGCTCAATCCCCGTGACCAGCACCGGAACCTCCCACCGTTTCACAATCTCGTCCAAATCGCCCACGACGGTGAGCGCCTCATCCGGAGGCACGCCGATCACGAATTTCAGTTTCAACTCTGCATCCGCTTTTTCAGCCAGGAGGAGTTGCTGCTCTTGCCGGACCTTCGCAATCTCGATTCGGATCGGCGCAATATCGGTCTGCGGCACCTCGCCTGCCTTGTAGCGCTGCTCGATGATGGCCGCGAATTTGACCCCGTGATCCACCAGTCGCTGACGGGCGGCGTGTTGCCGATCAAGTGACAGAACCTTGAGGAACAAGCTTTGCACCTCACCGATGAGTTGCCGTTCCGCATCGCGAATCAACGCACGTTGCTGTTCGACGGAGAGGTTCGCCGCCTCGCGCGCCTTGGCCAGCCGGTTCTTCCGCGCGATGGCCTGCGAGATGCCAAGCGCAATGCCGCGTTCGCCCTCGTTCTTAAAAAGCACGTCCGTCCTGCTTCCGATTTCCAGCTCCGGGTTCCTCGGCAAACCCGCTTGCAGTGCCCGACCTTGGGCTTTCTCCACCTCGAACGCGGCCGAGGCAAATCCTCGGTTGCCGACGATGGCCTGCTCTACCGCCTGCTCCAACGTCAGCTCGCGAGCGACAAGCGGAAGGACGCATACAAGGAAAATGGGAATGACACGTCTCATGCGTGAAACAATTGGTTCACGTCTCTTGAACGCAATGGACCCGGCTTTCCCTCAGATTATTCTCCGGGCAGCGGGCAACGTCTCACGTCCGGGTGAATTCTAGATTGAGGGATTATGCGAATGACGCCGTATAAGAGGTATGCCCAAAGACCCCGATCGCCTCGACGATCTCCTCAGCGCGTATGCCAAGCAGCGTCCGGCGGCGCCGGAGGACAATCGGTTTACGGCAGAAGTCTGGTCGAAAATCGAGACTCGCCGGCGGCCCTTCGGCCTCGGCTCACTCGTGGGCCTGAGTTGGATTGAACTCTTTCGGCAACCCCGGCTCGCCTTTGCGGCGCTTGCGGCGGCAGTATTTACGGCGATTATCCCCGCGGCGCTGGAGCGCCCCGAGCAAAGGCGCGAACTCGCGCGTGCTTCGTTGCATTTCGAGGTTTTCTCACCGGAAAATTCGAGCGTGCTTCCCTCGGCGGAGCGACTCGCTCACAAGTAAGCATGAAACAGGTCATCGGTTTTTTCGTCGCCGTAGTTGCGGTCGCTGTGTTGGCCTCATTCTGCACCTTGCGCTGGAGCGAATCGCGGCACACCTCGCGCCACACGGACGCGCACGAGTGGCTCCACTCGGAATTGAAAATCACCGACGCGCAGCACAGGGCACTGGAACCAATTGAAGCCAAGTTTGCAGAGCGGAATCGTGTGCTGCGCGAACAGCTTCGCGCAGCCAATCACGAGTTGGCGCTTGCGATCAAAAAAGGGCGGGTCGATGCGCCCGAGATCAGCGCCGCCGTGGGCAAGATTCATCTGCGGATGGGTGAGCTGCAGCAGGCATCAATCGAACATATTTTCGAAATGCGCAGCGTGCTCACGGCTGCGCAAGGCGAGCGGCTCCTGGAACTCGCGCAGCAAGGTCTCGATAATTCGGCTCGGTAACATGGCCGACCCGGACCTGCCGCTGATCGAAGCGCTCAAGGCCGGCGAGGATTTGGCGCTAAACAAGCTCATCCAACGCCACCGCGAAGCGCTTTATTTTTTCGCGTTCCGTTATCTCCACGACGAAAGCGCGGCACGTGACGTCGTGCAGGAAACGTTCGTTCGCGTGTATTTCAAAGCCTCGTCGTTCGAGCCGAAGTCGAGCGTCAAGACCTGGCTTTACACGATTGCCGCGAATCTCAGCCGGGATCGACTGCGGTGGTTGGGCAAGCGTCATCACGTCTCTCTCGACGCGCCAACGGAGGCCAAAGCACTTCACCGTGAACTTTCGGCCGCGGAGCCGAACCCGTCCGAACAGACTGCGACCCGCGAACGATTCGACGAACTGCAACACGCGATCGATCAACTCCCGGATCGGTTACGCCGGCCGCTGATCCTCTGCACGCTCGAGGGACAGAGCCACAAGGAAGCCGGAGGAATTTTGGACCTCACGCCCAAGGCCGTTGAGCTGAGAATCTATCATGCCAAGGCCAAGCTGCGCGAAATTCTAGGCGATAGTTTTAAGGAAAATGTCGCGGGCGATTGAGGGATGCGCGATCGCGCACCCGATTCACAGCCGGGGCCGGGAGGGACGAGCGGAAAGCACGAGACAATCAAGGATTTCAGACCGGCTGTTGTGGGTTTTCCTGCGCTCCTTGTGGTCGCGTTGGGAAAAGACTTTGGTGATCATTCAACCCCAACGGTAGTCAGCTGGCAACCGCGCGGGGTTTCGAATGTTTTGGCGTTGGAAGTTGCGCCACCCAGACGGCCGGCCGCCGAATGATCGCAAGCTCATTGAGTTGATCCGCCGGATGTGGCTGTCCAATCCGACGTGGGGAAGCCCCTGCATTCGCGGCGAACTGGCCAAACTGGGTTTGCCGCACGCCTACGCATCTCGATCAGGCCTTCGCGGCGCAGAAAATCAACGAACCGGAGCTCGAGGCGCCCTGATCATGAAGACAATTTCCACCGATGCAGCGCCGCGCGCCGCTCGTAGTTCAAGCCGGGCCGCGTCGCCCGGCTCAGCTTTTCCCGGGGTGCCGCCAGACCAGGTTATGCAGCGGCCGGCCGGCCGCGTAGTTGGCGATGTTGGCCGCAATCTCGCCCCAGCGGTATTCCATGGTCTCAATCGTGGCCTTGTGCGGCGTCATGACGACGTTGTCCAACTCGTGAAACGGTTGCGTGGCGGGTAGACGGTTCTGGCCCGGCGCCGGATACTGATACCAGACATCGAGCCCGGCGCCGGCGATGGTGCGGTCCCGCAGTGCCTGATACAGCGCCGCCTCGTTGATGACGGGCCCCCGGCCGACGTTCACGATGAACGCCGTTGGCTTCATCCGTTTCAGCTCGGCGTGGCCGATGAGATCCACGGTGCCGGCGGCGGCGGGGATGGCGATGACGACGAAATCCGCGTTGGGCAGGTGCGCGCCCAGGTCGCCGAGGGAGCCGAAGGAGGCGCGGCCTGCCTGCGCGGCGCGCTCGGGCGAGGCGGTGCGGTTCAGCACCGTGACGTTCATGTCGAGAAACTGGCCCCAGCGCACCAGTTCACGGCCGATATGGCCGAGGCCGAGGATGAGCAGGTTTTTTTTGCGCAATTCCGGAAGGTAAGGGCGCCCGGGCGTCCAGTCACCCTGGCGGAGGGAGCGGTCGAGCGCGAAGAGGCCCTGTTGGAGCGCCAGAATGTGCATGAAAGCGCGTTCGGCCACGCCGCGCTCATGACCATAGACGTTACAGACCGTGCTCGCACGCGGCAGGCTTGGCAACGCGATGCCGTCGATGCCTGCGCCGGTGGAGTGGACCAGCAGCGGACGTTTCGTTTGTTCGAGCTGCCACTCGGGTTTGTAAAGCGCCGAGACCAGCACGTCGGTGTCGGTCAACAACGCCTGGACATCGCCGTCGGTTTGTCCGTTGAGCGTGGTGATTTCGCGCGGAATGGTCATCCGGCTCTGCAGCTGGGACGCGAACGCGTGGGCGATCACGATTTTGACGGGAAGGGATTGCATAGGGACGGGAAATACGGGGGAGCTAATCAAAAAGCTTTTCGCCGGGCGCGAGGTGGGCACGGCAGACCTCCAGATCGAGTTCGACCCCCAGCCCCGGCGCGTTCGAGAGCGGGACTTTGCCATCCCGGAACAGCGGCACATCGCGCCGGACGAAGCTGCCGATCCAGGGCGTTTCGATGCAGTGATACTCGACGCCCAGGAAATTGCGGCAGGTGGCCGCGACGTTGGCGGCGGCAATGGTGGCCAGGGCGCCCCCGTTGCCATGCATGGCGATCGGCAGGTGGTGCAGTTCGCCATACTGGGCGATGCGCTGCATCTCGTGCATGCCGCCGCAGAACATGATGTCCGGATGGAGTATGTCGCAGGCCTTATGCTCGACAAAAAGACGCACCTGTTCGGCGGTGAACATCTCGCCGACGCAAATCGGGATGGGACTCTTCGCCCGCACCTCGGCGCAGGAGTCGGGATTCGTGATGGGCGTAGGGTCCTCCAGCCAGAGCAGGCTCAGGGGCGCCAGGGCGTTGGCCACGCGAATGGCGTCCGGCACGTTGTATTGCATGTGGCAGTCCACGCACAACTCGAAGTCGGGCCCGACTGTCTGGCGGACGGCGGTCAGGCGTTCCACGATCCGATTGATCTGCGTCATCGAGATCGTGCGGTTCCAGACGTCCTTCACCGCGTCGGCGGCCATGAAATCGATGTCGAATTTCATCTGGGTGAAGCCATCCCGGGTGCTGTCCTCGGCCATCAGGCGCCAGGCATCCAAATCCTGGATATTATCGGGCGTGCTGCGGTCGAGGTAGACCTTGACCTCATCCCGAAATTTTCCCCCCAGGAGGTTATACACCGGCACCTGCAGGTGCTTGCCCACCAGGTCGCACAACGCCATCTCGACGCCGCTCACCGCCCAAACGACCGGGCCCCAGGGAGTGGCGGTGGGCGAACACATCGCGATGCCGATTATTCCGCTGGGCATTTCGCCGGGGCGGGCATGCGGCGGGTGAGGAGAGACGGTGCCGTAGAGCATCTCGGAGACGATGGCGTTGACGGCGAAGGCATCGCGGCCGTGGAAATACTCGTGCATGTAGGCGATGCCTTGCCGCACCCCCATGAAATCATCGCATTCCCCCAAGCCGTAGGAGCCATTGTCGGCATCGACGCGGATGACGACCTTTGCGATTTTGCTCACTCCGCCGCCAACCCCGTGATTTCGCGGTCCGCGGAGACGCATCATTCGAATGGCAGAGATTTTCACGGTGGCGTGGGGGCGGGGAGGTGAATCCGGGTGGGTCCGTTCGGTTTAACGGGGGGCGACAGAGCCGAGGGAAAGTGAGTTTGATGTATACACAAGTGTCAAAGCAGTGGCAGGACGTTTTCGCGCACGCGGCCGCACCAACGGTGAGCGGGAGCCCCGCTGCCCCCGCGCGATCGCCCACCATTCCGGTCTCGAATGCGTCCCGAGGTCGTGTTTTTCGGAGGTTGCGGCAAGGGGGGTGATTTAATCGGTTGACACGATGATTCCCTGTTGCCCCAGATGTATACAGTTTAGGGCACCCAAGTCTCGAAAGAATATCCCATGCTCCCCGATCTGATCAGCCCAACGGCACCTTCATCGCGCAGGCGCGCATTACTCCTGGGAATGCTCCCGGCAGTGGCGTTCTCCACTTTCCTCCCGGCCCAATCGGCGGCCTCCCGCGGCCCCGCCGATGACCGGGCGATTCTTTCGCCCTTCGAGGTTTCATCGACGAAGGACAAAGGTTACACGTCCAGCAATGCCGCCACGGGTTTCAAGACCAACGAGGTGCTGCTGCAGATCCCCCAGGCCGTGACCCTGGTCACGCGGGACTTGATCGACGATATTGGATACGTCGACTCCTCCAATGTGCTGCAATTTGCGGGAGTCACCCCTTTCTACAAAGGAGAGTCCTTCGCCATCCGGGGCACGCGGGTCAATTTTACGCTGATTGACGATGTGCCCGACCAGGTCCCTTATGCCGACAACGCCTACGTTGATTCTTACACGGTGCTCCGCGGGCCATCGTCCACTCTCTACCTCAACGCCGCGCTGGGTGGCGCGGTTTTGATCACCACCAAGAAACCGCTTCCGACCCCGCAGTATTCCATCACGGCCAAAGCCGACAGCCATGGATTGCTGCGCGGCGAAGTGGATTTCACCGGGCCCCTCGGGAGGCTGGGTAACGCCAGATTCAGCTATCGTTTCGTGGCGGTGGTCCAGGGAGGAGATACTTTCCTCAAGAACCAGCTCGACGACCGGCTCTCCCTTCACCCCACGCTGCAGGTGGCCTACAAAAACACCGTCGTTCGCGTGGCGTTGGATCACCACGAAATGGACCACGCAGCCAATGCCAACAACTTCATCACCCCGGCCGGCAAGCTGTACACCGGCGCCGGCCGGGATGAAGGCTACTACGTCAAGGGCACGATGGAGAATCACAAGATGAACCGCCTGAGATTCGAGCTGCTGCAGAAACTGACCGATAACTGGGACGTAAAGGTCTCGGCCCAGGACTGGTCGTATTGGCGGCTCGGCACGAACGTTTTCCCGTCGGGCGGCGTGGATTGGCCGGCCCAAACCATGCGAATAACCGCGCGGGCCAATGACCGGGGCGATGATTTTTCCACCGTGCTGCTCGATGTTTCTGGCAAATATAAGCTGCTGGGCCGGCCGATGCAGACGGCGCTGGGCTCGGCCTACAGTGAGCAGACCGGCGAAGGCTGGATCAGGGCGACATCAACATTTGGCACCAAGACTGTTTCCATCAGCAATCCGCAGCTGGGTCTCCTGCAGGCCCCGCGGATCGGGAACCGCCGGGGAGCCGGCGATGCCGGAGGCTATCCCGTGGTTACTCCCGGCAACGGCAGCACGACGTATCGGGGCAACGCCTACATCCAACAAACGGTGGAGGTCATCCCCGAAAGGCTTTCCCTGATTGCGGGCTTCACCTACAGCAAAATCAAAACCAACAGCATCTCCAACCTGATCACGCGCCCGCCGGCCACGGTGCTGCAGGGCAGGGAGAACCTGCACCGTTACGGCCTGGTCTTCAATGTCACGAAGGATCTGGTGCTGTACGCCATGGAATCAACGACCTTCACCCCGCAACTTTCGCGCGACATCAGCGGAAACGTCCTGCCCAATCAGATTGGCCAGGGGCGCGAAGGCGGGGTCAAGACGGCCTTCCTCAATGGGCGACTATCCTCGACCATATCGATCTTTGATTTGGAGCTGACCAACACGGCGGTTTTTGCCGGGACACTTCCGGGCGGCACGTCCTATTTTGCGCCGGTCGGCACCACGAGACAGAAGGGATTCGATGCTGATTTGGCGGTGACCTTGCTGCCCGGCCTGCAATTTGTGGCCACCTATTATGACGGGAAGGTGAAGAATCAGGCGGGGGCCAAAGTGCCCAATTCCTATGATAAGTCCGTCAGCTTTTTTGGGCGCTATGAGTTCCAACCCGGCAGCCTGAAGGGGCTGGCGGTGGGTGGAGGCTTGGCTCGGACCAGCGGGCGGGTGGTCAGCAGCGCTCTCCTCGTCACTGGCATCATTCCGGCCCCGGCCCTGATCGAATTCGAGCCCGGCACCATGGTGAACGCGTTCGTCACCTGGCGCCTCAACAAACACTGGCTGCTGCGGGGCAGCATCGAAAACCTGCTCGACAAGGCCTTTGCCATCGGGGCCCAGGCCGCCTATCTGGTCGATCCCAGCCCGCCGCGCACTTATACGTTCTCATCTTCCTATAAATTCTGACTCACGTGCAATATTTCATTCTGGCGGCAGTCCTTCTCCTGGGGGCCGGGCTGGGGAGCCCGCCCGCTCGGGCGGAAAAAATGGCAGCCCGTGGCGCGACCGAGCGCGCGGTGTTGTCCGAAATTGGCAGTGGCCGGGCGACGGCGTACTGGGAGCAAAACAAGATCATCACGATCGGCGACCGAACCCACGTGGTCTGGCTGGATGCCAGCCTGGAGGGGTTTCGGGTGCGCGGCCGCACCTTGAATCGAGCCACCGGCCAGTGGTCGCCGACCGTCACCATCGGCGAGGGCCAGGACAATCATGGCGGCCCCGGCCTGACCGTGGACAGCAAAGGCTACCTTCATATCCTATATTATCCCCATCATGAACAGCTCCGCTATCGGCGTTCGCTGCGCCCAAACGACATTTCCGAGTGGGAAGCCGAGACAAAATTCGGCGTGGGGCTATCCTATCCTGTCGTAATCTGCGGACCCGACGACACCCTGGTACTCACCGCCCGCCGCGGCTACCACGATGCGGAAAGAAAACCAATCGCGTCCGCCAAGATGGAGCAGGAATTGTGGAAAAAAACGGCCGGCGGGGAGTGGCAGCGCCAGTCCACCATCATCCGCGCCCGCCATGCTGGCTACGCGCAGTTTGCAGTCGCCTTGGCGTGGGGACGCGATCGCAAGACGATCCATCTCAATTGCCGCATTGTGGAAGGAGCTCCTTCACTGCCCAAACCCATCAACACGGTGGCCTACATGGTGAGCCCTGACGCGGGTGAAACCTGGACGCGCGCCGATGGCACCCCGATTACCCTGCCCGCGACGGTGGATACCATCGACGTGCTGGCACACGACGGCGGCTTGACTGGTCCCCGGCTTGGTTCCGGCCCGCTGGGGGTGGACAGGGAGGGCGTGCCCCACTTGATCTATACCGCCAACGTGGAGGGTTCCTCCCGACTGTATCTGGCCACCGTCGCTCCCGGGGTCGGATGGACGCGGCGCGACCTCACGCCCGAAGTGCCCGAAGGGGTGCGGGGTTGGCAGATTAACCTGGGTATGGGCGGTGGCCTTTCGTTCAGCCAGTCCGGGCGGGCTACGATTGTGGCGGTGGTGCTCAATGCGCCGCCTGAAGAGCGGCAGCCGCTGAAAGAATGGGGCCACCGAACTACTGAAATCCTGCGACTTTGGTCCGATGACGATCTCAGAACCTTCCGCAGTGAGATTCTTGCGCCGATCGATGCAAAGGAGGCCCATTGGCTGCCCAACATTGAGCGGGCGACCGGCCACAACCAAGTGCCCCAGGATTCGGGGATCATTTACACCGGCGGCGGGCCCGGGCCCGGCTTGAAGGATTTGGAGCTGAACAATCGGGTATATTGGCGCCCGAGCAATTAAGCTCCCGGCTTCACCATGCCGTCCAGCCGCCGTCGACGACGAGACTGTGGCCCGTGACAAATGAGGCGCTGTCGCTCAGCAGGAAGAGCGTGGGGCCGACGATCTCGGTGTTGGTGCCGATGCGGTTGAGCGCGGTTTTCCTCGACAGGTCGCCGATAAACCCGGGATTCGCCTGCTGCACGCCGGGATTCGGAAACGGCCCCGGGGTGATGCAGTTGAAGCGCAGGCCGCTCGGGCCGTAGTGCACGGCGAGGTAGCGGGCGAGTTGCAGCAGCGCGGCCTTGCACGCGCCATAGTCGATGGGATTGGGCGTCATGGGTTCACGGTAGATGCGGGGGTCGGGCGCGACGACGCCATACATGCTGGAGAAAAGCACGATGCTGCCGGAGCCGCGGACCTTCATGCGCTCGGCGAGCGCGCGGCAAAAAACGAAGGTGGGCGTGAGTCCGAGATCGAACGTTTTCTGAAACTCGGCGACGGGGAGATTTTCCAAGCGGTGGCCGCTGGAGGAGGCGAAGGCAAGGTGCGCGACGCCGTCGGGCAGGCCGTGCGCGGCGATGGCGGCATCGAGGGTGGCGGGGAGCGCCGCGGCGTCGTTCACGTCGCGCGAGAGCGGCACGGTGCGCGTGAGCGTGTGCTCGCGCACGAGGGCCTCGGCGCGGCCCGGCAGGTCGAAGCAGACGACCTTCGCACACTGTGCATCGAGTTCGCGCGTGATGGCGGAGCCGAGGTAGCCGGCACCGCCGGTGATCCAGATGTTTTTTCCCTGGAGGGTGAGGCTGGGATTCATGATGGCTCGGCTGCAGATGACAGAGCCTATTTCGCGGTATAGCCACCGTCCACGGCGAGGTTGGCCCCGGTGACATAGGTGGAGGCGTCGCTGAGCAGGAAGACGACGGCGCCGCCAATTTCGACGGCGCCGGCCATGCGGCCGAGCATGGTCATCTTGCCGTAGCGCTCGAGGAAGGCCGGCGCCTGAGGTTTCTCCGGATTGTAGATGCCGCCGGGGGAGACGACGTTCACGCGCACATTCTGCTGGCCATAGTGCGAGGCGAGGTAGCGCGTGAGGTTGATCATGCCGCCCTTGTGGAAAAAGTAATCGGGGGCGGCGGTCATGGACGTGCCTTCGTAGAGCCACGGATTGACGCCAATCGTGCCCATCTGTGAGGCGATATTGACGATGCTCCCGGATTTTTTTTCGGCCATGGCGTCGCCAAAAACGCGCACGGTGGCAAAGAAGCCGGTGGCGTTGGTTTCCATCGAGGATTTCCAGGCAGCGAGGTCGTCGTCGAAGGCCTTCATCGGCCGGCTGACGGCGTTGAACACGATGCCGTCCACTCGGCCGTGCTGGGCAAGCACGCGGTCGCGCAGGGCATGCAGCGACGCCTCGGCGCCGATGTCGACCTCGTCGACTTGCACGGTACGGCCGGCTGCGCTCTCGCTCCTGGCAAGGGATTCGAGCGACGCGCGGTTGCGCGAGGCGACCACCAAGGTGGCGCCGGCGGCGCCGAGGGCGGAGACGAGCGCGCGGCCCAGCAGGCCGGTGCCGCCGAACTGGATTACAACCTTGCCGGCCAGGGAAAAAGAGGGGACGTCAGACATAGGGGGAGCGGGCGGCGGGCTTGAGCGCATCGGGCAGGCTGCCGATGTGCCCCTGCACCAGTTCGAGGCGCTGCTTCACATAGGTGGTGAGCGCGACCACGTCGGCGCCGATGTTGATGACGCGGTAGCCCTCGGCGACCAGTTCGGCAAAAG
>JBKJRG010000764.1:0-9246 GCA_046594805.1 Opitutaceae bacterium
CCGAAATCCGCCGCGAAAAAGGCCTGATCGAGTTCAACGCGAGCCCGCGCGGCTCGCTGCCCAGTTTCCCAGGAGGACGGGTTCCGCGGTCGCGGGACGCCGTCCTTCTTTTTGTCCGCGCCCGAATCTTTCTCTTTCCTCTTTCTCTTCCTCTTTCTCCATCCGATTCTGGCCGGAGAGAAAGATAAAGATAAGGATGCCTGCTTCTTCTTTCGCCCCGCCCTCATGCAAGACCAACTCTCCGCCGTCCTCGCCAAAGCCGCCGCCGAACTGCCCGCGTTGATGGCGCGCCCGGACTTCGAGGCGGCCAAGGCGCGTTTCGTCGGCCCCAATGGCGAGCTCACCGCCCTGATGAAGCAGATGGGCGCCGTCGCCAAGGAGCTGCGGCCCGCGATGGGGAAGTTGATCAACGAGGCGAAGACGCAGCTCCAGGGGCAGCTCGATGCTGCGCTCGCCCGCATCGGTGACGCCGAACTCGCCGCGCAGCTCGGGCCGGCGGTCGATCCCAGCCTGCCGTCCCCGGACGCCGGGCCTGGCACGTACCATCCGCTCACGCTGGTGCGCGAGGAAATGTGCCGCATCCTGCGCAAAGTGGGGTTCACCGTCGCCGACGGCCCGGAGGTGGAGACGGAGTATTACTGCTTCGATGCCCTCAACACGCCGAGCGATCACCCGGCGCGGGACGAGAAGGATACGTTTTATTTTCCGGAATCGGCCCGCTTCGGGAATGTTTCGAAGAAAACCCCGGAGGAAAAATACCTGCTCCGCACCCACACCTCGTCGGTCCAGATCCGCACGATGCTCAAGGGGGCGCCGCCGATCCGCATCGTGTCGCCGGGGCGGGTCTATCGGCGCGACTCCACCGATGCCACGCACAGCGCCAACTTCCACCAGCTCGAGTGCCTGTATGTGGACAAGAACGTGACGGTGCGCGACCTGAAGGCCCTGCTCGATTACATCTTCGCCTCGTTGCTGGGGAAGGACACCAAGACGCGTTTCCGCCCGCACTATTTCGGTTATACCGAGCCGAGCTTCGAGGTGGATCTGACCGCGACGCACCTGCCGAAGGTGAAGAAGCCCTGGATCGAAATCGGCGGCTGTGGGATGGTCGATCCGACGGTTTTCGAGGCGGTGGGCTACGATCCGGAAATCTGGAGCGGTTATGCCTTCGGCATGGGCCTCGAGCGGCTCGCGATGCTCCTCTACGGCATCGATGACATCCGCTACTTCTATCAGAACGATTTGAGGTTTTTGAAACAGTTTGGGTGACGCTGACGGTTCGGATTTGAACAGAAGGCAACGAAGAGAACGAAGAATCTGAGGTATGCACCCGCTCTACGCGAAGACTGATGCTTTAAGTGGCGAAGTGATTGGCGCGTCCATCGAGGTGCATCGCGACAAAGGTCCCGGGCTGATCGAATCGATCTACGAGCGGTGTTTAATGCATGAGCTTTCATTGCGAAAGCACGCTGCGGTGAACCAAAAATTAGTCCGTATAACCTACAAGGACCTGACGTTTGAGGAGGCGCTGCGCTTTGATGTCCTCGTCGAAGATTGCCTGCTTGTCGAAGCCAAGGCGGTCGAACGAATCCTTCCCATCCACAAGGCCCAGCTTCTGAGCTACATGAAGCTTCTCGGTGTACCGATCGGTCTATTGATCAACTTTCACGAAGTGGTCCTGAAAAACGGCATCAGCCGCCTCATCCTCCCCGGCGTGAATCAACCTTAGACTCTTCGTTCCCTTTGTTCTCTTCTGTTCAATCCCTCCTGTTTCCGTGAAAATTTCCCTCAACTGGCTCCGCGATTACGTCCAGCTCGACGCTTCCATCGACGAGATCTCCCGCGCGATCACCTTTCTCGGCTTCGAGGTTGAGGGCGTGCAAAGCACCGGCGCGCCGCCCTTGGAGAATGTCGTGGTGGGCGAGATCCTCTCTCGCGCGAAACACCCGAATGCCGACAAGCTCTCCGTCTGCACAGTCGACGTCGGTCCCGCCGGCGGGGTGAAGACGATCGTCTGCGGCGCGCACAACTGCGATGCGGGCAATCGCGTGCTCGTGGCGCTGCCCGGCGCGGTCCTGCCGGGCAATTTCCAGATCAAGCAGTCCAAAATCCGCGGCCAGTCCTCCGACGGGATGATGTGCTCGCCCGATGAGATCGGCATGGGCAGCGACCATTCCGGTTTGTTGATCCTCGGCGGAAAGCCGGCGCTCGGGACGCCAATCAACCAGGCGCTGCCGCCGGGTGACACGGTGTTCGACCTCGAAATCACGCCGAATCGTTCCGACTGCCAGTCGCACCTCGGGATCGCGCGCGAACTCGCCGCATGGTTCAAGCTCCCGCTGATCTACCCGCAGGAAAATTTCCATGGCGACGTGGGCGGCACGGTGCGAACCGACCTGTTGTCGGGCGTGCGCGTCGATCCACCCGAGGATTGTCCGCTCTACACCGCGCATATCATCACTGGCATCAAGGTCGGGCCCAGCCCGGCCTGGATGCAGGAACGGCTCACCGCGGTCGGGCTTCGCCCGATCAACAACGTGGTCGATGTCGGCAATTATGTGATGCTGGAGACCGGCCAGCCGATGCATGCGTTCGACGCGAAGAAGCTCGGCGGCGGCCAGATCATCGTCCGGCGCGCGACCGATGGCGAAAAAATCACCACGCTCGACGGCAAGGAACGCACGCTCACCAGCCGGATGCTCGTCATCGCGGATGCGAACAAGCCGGTCGTGATCGCCGGCATCATGGGCGGCGAGAACTCCGGGGTGAGCGCGGACACGACTGATCTCGTGCTGGAGTGCGCCATCTTCAACCGGCAATCGATTCGCTGGACCTCCCGCAAGGTCGGGCTCACCTCCGATTCCTCCTACCGCTACGAGCGAGGAGTCGATCCGCATGCCGCCTTGGAGTCCGCGTATCGCGCGATCGATCTCATCATCGCGACCGGCGGCGGCCAGGTCGTCGGGCCCGCCTACCACGTGGGCGGCGACGTGCCGTGGCAGCGCGAGATCGTCGTGACGCACGATTATATCACGGAGAAACTGGGGTTCGACATCCCGGCCGACGAAATGCGGACGGCATTAGAGTCGCTCGAGTTGACGGTGACGCGGGAAGAGCTCACGGAGCTTCCCGCGCGCGGCCCGGCCTGGACGGTGAGTGTACCGAGCTGGCGGGACGATCTCGACCGGCCGATTGACCTGGTGGAGGAAGTGTTGCGGTTGCATGGCACGGAGAAAATTCCGGCGGCGGTGGTGCAATCCCCCGGGCTGCTGACCGATGACGATCCCGTCGTGGTGTTCAATCGGCGGGCGACGGACTATCTGGTGGGTCACGATTTCCACGAATGCGTGAACCTCACGCTGCGGCCCGCGCGGGAAGTTGCGACGTGGGTGTCGCAGGCCGCCGCGCAGGAGCTGGCGTTGTCCAATCCGTTCGTCGAGGAGCAATCGCACCTGCGGCCCACGTTGATCATGGGATTGCTCGAGACCCTGAAGCTGAACCAATCGCGCGGCGTGGTCGCCACGCGGCTGTGCGAAACCGGCCGGGTGTTCGTCGAACAAAATGGGCAGAACCTCGAGTGCGCGGCGGTCGCTTTTGTGCTCGCCGAGCCGCTGGCGGAACGCGCGTGGCTCAAGCGCGAACTGGTGGATTTCTACACGGTGAAGCATCATGTCAGCGCCCTGGCGACGCTCGCGGATATTGAGTTTGGCCGCCAGCCGGTCGCGCCGATCACGGGACAGTATTTCGGCTGGCAGGAAGGCCATTCCGCGGCAGCGGGCGATCTGGCCCACGGTTGGGCGGCGCGTTTCGGCCTGATGAACCTGGCGATGGTGAAAGGTCTCGGCGTCGAAGGGAAAGTGTACGCCGGCATCCTCACGATTCTCCCGGAGAAAATCCGGACGGGCTCCGCGCGCCGGCGTTACGCGGACTTCAGCCTCTTTCCCGCGGCCTGGCGTGATCTCGCCTTGGTGGTGGACGCAGCGATGCCCGCGTCGGAGGTGCAAAAAGCGCTGGCGAAAACCGCGCGGGCGGCGGCGGGCAATACGTTCACCGTGGAAAACGTGGCCGTGTTCGATCTCTACCAGGGCAAGGGGCTGCCAGAGGGAAAGAAGAGCCTGGCGTTCAACCTGGTATTCCGGGCGAACGACCGGACGCTGACCGACGAGGAAGTGAACGGGGTGTTTGCGAAAATTCAAAAGGACATCACTACCGATGGCACGATTTCGGTTCGCGTTTGAAGTAGCGCAGGCGTCCGGCCTGCCTACGAAAGCAGGCGGGACTCCTGCGCTACTCAGGACGCGAACAACCTCGCGCCTTACTCTCATGCAAATCCTCGTCTCCCGAATCCTTGCCGCGGTGCTGGCCATCGCCTGCCTCGTCGCCGCGCCGGCGCGCGCGCAGGACAAGTTCGCCGGCATTCCCGCCGCGCTGCAGCCTTTCGTCGAGCAGGGTGAAATCGCCGGCGCCGTCGCCCTTGTCGCGGATCGCGATCGGATCCTCCACGTCTCCGCCATCGGCCAGGGCGATATCGCTGCGAAGCGTGCGATGCGTGCGGACGACTTGTTCTGGATCGCCTCGATGACAAAACCGATCGCAGCCGTGTGCGTGGGCATCCTGGTTGACGACGGCAAGCTGGGCTTCGACGATCGCGTCGACCAGCACCTGCCTGAGTTCCGCGACCTCTGGGCGCTCGAGGAGCAATCACCGGCGCGGCGCGTGCTGGTGAAAGCCGCGCGCCCGATCACGTTGCGCGATTTGCTCACTCACACGAGCGGGATGGGCGAGTACGGCGTCTATGGCCCGCATTGGACGCTCGCGGAAATGATCCGCGCCGGCGCCCGCGAGCCGCTGAAATTCCAGCCCGGCACGAAATGGGGCTACTCCACCGCCGGCATCGACACACTGTGCCGCGTGGTCGAGGTGGCCGGCGGCATGCCGTTCGCCGAGTTCATGCAGAAGCGGCTGCTCGATCCGCTCGACCTGAAGAACACGACCTGGTGGCTCACGCGCGACCAGGAGAGGGCGCGTTTCGCCACGAATTACCGCCGGGACAACGCCACCGGGAAACTGAACCCGACGACGATTCACTACATGTACGGCGGGGCGGTGTCCGACCCGGGCCGGCCGCCGCTGGGCGGGGCGGGTTTGTTTTCGACCGCAGCCGATGTCGCCACGTTTTACCAGATGATGCTGCGCGGCGGTGAGCTCCGTGGGAAACGGATCCTGAAGCCCGAAACGGTCGCGGAAATGACGCGCAAGCAAACCGGCGCCTTGACCGCGCGGCCCGGCATGCCCTGGGGCCTTGGCTTCAGCGTCGTCGAAGATCCCAATGCGGTGAAGGCCAACGCCACGCTTTCGCCGGGGAGTTTCGGCCACGGCGGTGCGCACGGCACCCAAAGCTGGGCCGATCCCACGCGCGGTCTCGTTTACGTTTTCATGATCCAGCGCGCGGGCACGCCGGGCGGCGACGACTCGCCGATGCGCCGGGCGTTCCAATCCGCGGCCGAGACGGCGCTCGCACGATAACGGGTAAACGGGAGTGGCGGTTTCCCAACCGCCGAAAAACGATCGAACGGTTTTGGGCGGTTGGGAAACCGCCGCTCCTTCGGACCGGTCTTCGTTTTTGCCCGTTGCATCGCCCGCGCAGAGTCCGCACATCTTTGCGCTTTCGCCATGTCCCAGCCGACCGCACTCAACATCGACCACGTCGCCAAGCTCGCCCGGCTCGCGCTCACCCCGGAAGAGAAGGCTAAATTCGCCCAGCAGCTCGGCGATGTGCTCCATCACATCGAGCAGCTCGGGAAGGTGGACGTCCGCGGCGTCGAACCGACCGCGCACGCGTTCGCAGTGACCAATGTCTGGGGTGAGGATGTCGCGAAACCCGGCCTGCCGGTCGAACTCGCGCTCAAGAATGCTCCCGCGCAGCGGGACCACATGATCGTCGTGCCGAAGGTGGTCGAATGAGTTGGAATTCAACAGAAGCAAACGAAGGTAACGAAGAGCTGGAGATCTTCGGACGCCGGGGACGCTTC
The DNA here is from genome assembly GCA_046594805.1 of Opitutaceae bacterium. Classification (GTDB taxonomy): domain Bacteria; phylum Verrucomicrobiota; class Verrucomicrobiia; order Opitutales; family Opitutaceae; genus ER46. The sequence continues at coordinate 6,033 of JBKJRG010000764.1, forward strand.
GTTCCCTTTGTTTTCTTCGGTGAAAGATTTTGTCCGGATGCCTGCTGAACTGTTTTTCCAACCCGTTGCCCGGCTCGCGGAAGCGCTCGACGCGAAGACGCTTTCATCGGTCGAGCTGACCAAGGCCGTGATTGCGCGCACGAAGGTGGTCGAACCGCGGGTGCACGCCTTCAATTCATTCGACGAAGGCGACGCCCTGGCGCAGGCCGCGGCCTCGGACGCGCGGCGCACCGCCGGGCAGGCGAGGGGACCGCTCGACGGAATCCCCATTGGCCTGAAAGATGTCATCGCGGTCAGCGGACAACCGCTCACGGCCTCGAGCCGGATGCTGGCAAACTTCGTTTCGCCGTACGACGCGACGGTGACGACAAAACTCAAGCAGGCCGGCGCCGTGCTGTGGGGCCGGCTGAACTGCGATGAGTTCGCCATGGGCTCCTCCACGGAGAATTCCGCCTTCGGCCCGACGGGCAATCCCTGGGATCCAACGCGCGTGCCGGGCGGCTCGTCCGGTGGCAGCGCCGCCGCGCTCGCGGCGGGCGCCGCCATTGCGACGCTCGGCTCCGACACGGGCGGCTCGATTCGGCAGCCCGCGGCGCTTTGCGGCGTGGTCGGACTGAAGCCCACCTACGGACTCGTCTCGCGTTTCGGGCTAGTCGCGTTTGCGTCGTCGCTCGACCAGATCGGTCCTTTCGGACGGACGGTGGAGGACGCCGCGATCGTGCTCGGCGCCATTGCCGGCCACGACGAACGCGACTCAACGTCGTTCAAGACGGCGATTCCTAATTATCGCGCTGAACTGGGCACGCGACGCGGACCCTGGAAGCTGGGCATCCCGAAGGAATATTTCGGCGAAGGGCTCGATCCGGAAATCGGCGCGGCGGTCGAGAAGGCCATCGCGTTTTATCGGGCGCACGGCTGCGAGATTCGGGAGGTCTCGCTGCCGCACACCCAATACTGTCTCGACACCTATTACATCATCGCGACGGCCGAGGCGTCGTCGAACCTGGCGCGGTACGACGGCATCCGGTACGGGCACCGCTCGAAGGCGGCGAAGGACGTCGTCGATCTCTATTTCCAGTCACGCGCCGAGGGTTTTGGCGCCGAGGTCAAACGCCGAATTATCCTCGGCACCTACGTGCTCTCGAGCGGCTACTATGACGCGTACTACCTGCGCGCGCAGAAGGTCCGCACGCTCATCCGCCAGGATTTCCTGCAGGCCTACAATGACGTCGATGCGTTGATCACGCCGACCTCACCGCTGCCGGCCTTCAAGATTGGCGAGAAGACGGACCCCCTCGCGCTCTATCTCTGCGATATCTACACCATCGGCGTTAACCTCGCGGGGCTGCCCGGCATCAGTGTGCCGTGCGGTTTCACGAGCAGTGGCCTGCCCATCGGGCTGCAGTTGATTGGGCAGCCCTTCCAGGAAGCGAACCTGCTCGCGATCGCGCACGCCTATGAGCGTGGGCACGAGTGGAGCCAAAAAAAACCAAACCTTTGAAGTGAACCACAGAGGCACAGAGTTCACAGAGAAAGCCCGGACCTTTGTGTCTCCGTGTCTTTGTGGTTAAACCATCATGAACTACGAAGCTGTCATCGGCCTGGAGGTCCATGTGCAGGTGAAGACCAACTCAAAGGTCTTCACCCGGGTTGCCGCGGGCTACGGGCACGAGCCCAACACGCTCACCGATCCCGTCGTGCTCGGGCTGCCGGGGGCGCTGCCGGTGATGAACAAGGCGGCGCTCGATGCGATCATCAAGGCAGGGCTGCTGCTCGGGAGCGAAATCGCGCCGGTCTGCAAATGGGATCGCAAAAACTATTTCTATCCCGATTCGCCGAAGAACTACCAAATCTCGCAATACGACCAGCCGATCTGCGTCGGCGGCACCGTGGAAATTGAGCTGCCCGGCAGCGCGCGGAATGTGATGGGCGGGCATAAGAAAATCCCGCTCACGCGCATCCACCTCGAGGAGGATGTCGGCAAGCTGAACCACGGCGCGACCGACTCGCTGGTGGACTACAACCGGGCCGGCACGCCCCTGATGGAGATTGTGTCCGAACCGGCCATGCACACCGCCGAGGAGGCCTATGCCTACCTCACGTCGCTTCGGGCCACGATGATCTACGGCGACATCTCGGATTGCGACATGGAGAAGGGGCAGCTCCGCTGCGATGCCAACATCTCGGTCCGCCCGGTCGGGCAGACGACGCTCGGCACGAAGGTCGAGCTCAAGAATCTGAACTCGATTTCGTTCGTCCGTGACGGCATCGCCCACGAGATCAAGCGGCAGCTCGCGGTGCTCGAGCGGGGCGGCACGCTCGTGCAGGAGACGCGTGATTACGACGGCATGACCGGCACGTCGCAATCGCTGCGGACCAAGGAGGAGGCGCATGACTACCGCTATTTCCCGGATCCCGATCTGATGCCGGTGAAGGTGGATCAGGCGTGGAAGGACCGGATCCGCTCACGGTGCCCGGAGTTACCCTTCGACAAACAGCGGCGGTTCTTTGAGCGGTACCGTCTGCCCTATACGCTCACCTCGGCCCTGGTGTGGGACCGCGGGCTCGCGGATTATTTCGAAGCGGCGGCCAATCTCGTCGGGCCCGACCAAGCGCAGGCGGTGGGAAACTGGATCGCCAACGATTTCCGCCGGGAACTGGCGGCCAATCATGTCGCACTCGCCCACGCGAAGGTGCGCCCCGGCCACGTGGCGGACTTGGTGAAGCTGGTCGATGCCGGGACGGTCCTCACCCAGGCGGCCAAGGAAATTTTTGTCGATATGTTCATGACGGGGGACATGCCCGGGGTTGTCGCCGAGCGGCGGGGGCTCAAGGCCGCGCCGACAAATTCGGGCGAACTGGAGCAATGGTGTCGTGAGGCCATCGACGGGAATGCGAAGGCCCTCGCCGAATTCAAGGCGGGCAAGGACAGCGCGATCAACGCCTTCAAGGGGCCGATCATGAAAGCGGCGAAGGGCAAGGCGAACCCGAAGCTGGTGGATGAAACGTTGCGGCGGTTGCTCGCTGCCGGGTAGCTGCCGCTTCCTGCCCGGAGCGATGTCGAAGGGGCCGGCTGGCCGTCGCGGATAATGCCGCCGAACGCCATCGCGCTCGGGAGCATGGGGTGGATCTGGCAGACAGCGGCCTTGACGGTGCCGCGCCAAGTAGCGCCGGCATCTTGCCGGCGTTGAGCCAGTCCGACTTTCAGCCGGAC
>JBKJRG010000794.1:0-5173 GCA_046594805.1 Opitutaceae bacterium
TGGAAAATTACTGGTATTGAGTTCAACCAGCGGGCGTGGGTACGCGGGCGAAGCCGGGCGGGATTGCGCCAGCACGAACGCCGGCGAAATCAAGGTGAGGGTGGAAAACAGGGCGAACAGCGCTTTCATGGGGATGCGGCCTACGACAACGGAGCTCGGTCCCCATTGAAACCACAAATTCACGTGGCGCCGCGAAAACCCGCGGGGTTTCGCGACGCCGTGCCCGGGTCATCCCGGGCGTTCAGAGCCGCGCGTTGATGCCGAATGACAGCAGGGGGCTCATCCGCTTCACGCTGCGCGGCCGGCCACCGTGAAACTCCGAGGCGGTGTCCAGTTCGTTGAACTACGGTGAAGGTCGCGCGCCATGGTCTTTCGTTTTGGCTGTTCAAACGCCTTTACCGTAGGTCAGCGCGCTTGCGCGCGCCAAACGCGCTCGCAAGCGAGCTGGCCTACATTTACGCGGCCAAAACGAAAGACCGTGGGTCGCGCGCACCAACCCGCCCACGCACGCGTCGCCGCAATCATATAGGAATTCGGGCGTTGCTCAGGACTTACCGCCCGACGACAGCGTGCTGCCTAATGCGCCCGAGTGAATTCTCCCCTCGCTGGTTGACGGCGAGTGCGCCGGAGGTTTGTCTCGGCCCTTGACGGTCTGGCAAGAAAAGTCCCTCCGCCTGGCAAAGTCGGCTTCGCATCCGGCCGGTGGTCACGGAGCATTCCGGCATCCTCAACGAGTGAGGTTTTCGCGCAGAAGAAAGCGTGATCGTCTTTTCGGATTTTCCGCTGCATGAATTTTTTCTCCAAGCTTCGTGCGGCGCTCGCGCTCGCCTGTATCGTGGCGGCCGGCGCCCATGCCGTTTCGATTCAGCAGGAGCCGTTCGCAGGTGTGCGCTACACGCACCGAATTCAGACGGTGCCGCGCTTGCTCTCCATTCATGTGGTAGAGATCGATCTCACGCATCCGGAGATCCGCTTCCTGGTCTCTCCGAGTAACGGCGACGCCCCTGGCGAGTCCACGCCCCGCACCGTGGGGCAGTTCGTCACGAGTGTCGGGGCGCAGATTGGCATCAACACGACCTTCTTCGTCTCCTCTGCGGCGGGAGCAAACTTCGACAACGTCGGCCTGGTCGCCTCGCAAGGGGATGTCTACTCACCCTTCGAGACGGGGAACAATGCAGCGCCCGTCCTGCACATTTCGGCCGACAACTTTGCGCAGATCCTGCGGCGGGTCGGCGCCCCCGCGGCGGGCATCAGCGTCTCGCCGGAAGTATCGCTCTACAATGCGGTCAGTGGCAACGAGCGCATCGTGACCAATGGTCGCGAGACGGCCGGCACCACCGGCGATGCGATCGCCCTGCACCCGCGGACCGCCGCAGGAATTTCCGCCGACCGCCGGCTGATTATTCTGGTCGTCGACGGGCGGCAGGCTGCTCTCAGCCTGGGCATGTATAACCGCGAACTCGCCAACCTTCTGATGGAATATGGCGCCGTCGACGCCGTGAACCTGGACGGCGGAGGCTCGAGCACACTGGTGTTTTCCGATCCTGCCACGCGCGTGCTCAATCGCCCCTCCGACGGACGCGAACGCCCGGTCGCCGCGAGCCTGGGCGTGTTTGCCGCGCCGGCGGTTAACGCGCGCGACATCTTCGTTTTCGCCGACTTTTACGGCGGTGACACGGAGGGTTTTGCGCGGGCGCTCGATTCCGTGGGCAACGAGGGAATCCTCGCCGCGTCCACCGCCGCGACCGTCCAAAGTCCGCGCGCCGTGGCTCGCGGATGGTTTCAGCAACTGACGGTGCGCGACGATCCCGCGGTGGCGCGGGTGCCGGAGAATCCCGAGGGCAGCTGGTTCGTGCGTCATGCATGGAGCAGCACGATCGCGGCGGGGGTGCGACCCGTGCAGGGCTTCCTCGGATTCTGGGCCCGCACGCAAAACGCGGGCGTGACCGCGGCGGTGGCCGTCACCGCGTCCGGTGCGACCGTACGCAGCCACCAGCGACCGCTGATCGCGGACGGCGCCTGGCACCTCTACGAATGGAATCTGCAGGACGCTTCGGCTTGGGCGGCCGGTGCGACCGGGAGCCGCGCGGTTCCCGCCGGAACGTTTACCCTGGATTCGCTCCAATTCTTCGGGCCCGACCAGGACGCAGTGATCGATCTTGGTCTGGTCTCGCACAACGCGCTGGGGGCGCTTGGGCACGCGTTGGTTCCCGCCGACACCGGCCGGCTCGCGAACATTTCGGTGCTCTCCGTCCTCGCCGCGAGTGACGCGACGTTGCACATGGGCATTACTCTCGCCCCCGCTTCCGGCCAGCGGCAAATGCTGCTGCGCGCTGCCGGTCCCGCGCTCGGGGCGCTGGGGGTCCGGGGCAGCGCCACCGATCCGCGCCTCACCGTGCAAGACCAGCCGGGCGCGATCGTTCTCCGCAATGACAACTGGGCAGGGGATCCCCTCGTCGCGGCGGCGGCTGCCCGCGTGGGCGCTTTTCCCTTTCCCGCATCCAGTCTCGATGCGGCAGCCTTGGCGTCTTTGTCGTCCGGCAACTATTTCCTCCAAGTGAGTCCCGCCGATGCGCGAGCGGGCACGGTGTTGATCGAGGCCTACGACGCCAGCGAATCAAGGGCAGGACCGCGGCTCGTGAATCTCTCCACCCGCACGGTCACGAGCACCGAGCCGCTGATCGCGGGGTTTGTCGTCGCGGATGGGAGTCGTCGCATGCTCATCCGGGCCGTCGGCCCCACGCTGGCCAGCTTCGGCGTTACGGGAGCGCTGGCGGACCCGCGGTTGACGGTTTACGCCGGATCCACGGTGCACGCTTTGAACGACGATTGGGGCGGCGGAGTGGTGCTGACGGACATGTTTACCCGCGTCGGCGCATTCGCGCTCCCGACCGGCAGCCGCGATGCCGCCATCCTGCTGCCGCTCGCCCCCGGCGCCTACACCGTCCACGTCCAAGGCGCGACGGCCGCAGCAGGCAGCGTGCTGCTGGAGCTCTACGAGGTCCCGTGACGTTCCGTCGTTGAGTCGTTTTTCCGGCGTGTCGCCGAGCGCGAAGAACGCGGGGGTGACCTCGTTCACGCGCCTGCCGGTGCACTGCACGGAGAGCAGCATGGCGACGGGGAGCGTAAACGCGTCTTGATGGATGAGCGGCACCGGCGTCTCCGGGTAGAGTTTCGCCAGCCGTCGATCGATCCACGCGGCGCGCTCGGTTTTCGTCAGGCGCGCGAGCCAGAGGTGGTTCGCGGCGGGAAACAATAGAAACTGCCAGGGCGTCAGAACGACTTCGTGAGCTCGAACGACCACCCGCGACCGGTGAGCAGGTTCTGGCTCACACCCGGGCTGTAGCCGAAGCCGCCCGTGGCAATGGGCGGGGCCTTGTCAGTGAGGTTCGTGACGCCGAGCCGCACGCGGGAGCCGCGGAACCACGGGCTCGCGTTGGCACTGAAACGGTAGCCGAGCGAAGCGCTGTAAGTGATCGTGGAGGGGACAACGTAGCGGTAAACGAACGCGCCGGCCGTGAAATGCTTCGCGATGTATCCGGGCTGGCCGAGCGCATCATAGCGCGCGACGGTGGTGGCGGCCCCGCCATCCTGCCACGGGCCGACGTAGTAGGCGCCGAGATTCGCGGTCCACGCGGCGCGGCGCCACGTGACGTTGGTCGTGCCGCGCCAGCGGGAGGCGCCACCGACGTTGAGGTCGTTGCTTTCGATCGCCGCCTGGTTGGCGGGACGCTGGACCGTTCCCGACTTCACGAGGTAGGCCCACTCGGAGTTGAGCAGAACCTGGCCGAACGGCAGCTTCGGAAGCACATAGCGCAGGCCGAGGTCAACGCCCTCGTGGTCGCTCGTGGCGAAGTTGATGAACGGCTGGTTCACCGAGAAAATTTTGCCGGCAATGCCCTGCTGGTTGCCCGGGTTGGCGGCGTTGTAGGGCGCGAAGGCGGCGGCGTCCTCGGGCGTGACCGGGTAGCGCGCCACATCGGGATCGCCCTTGTAGCTGGCCGTCCCGCTGCCGAGATCGATCTGGGCGATCGGCCGGCCGGCGGTGAGCTGGGATTTGGTGTAGGCTTGGAGCAACGCGACATCGCTGGCGCGAATCTGCGCGATGCTGCGCTGGCCGAGGAGATTCGTGCGCTCGATGCGCCATTGGTCGGCGGTGAGGCTGAGGCCCTTGATCCCGGGAACATCGATTACGATGCCGTAGGTTTTGCCCTTGGACTCGGAAGCCTTGAGGTTTGGATTGCCACCGAAATAATTGCGCTGCACGTAGGCGCCCTCGTTAGTGACGGGGTTGCGATAGGTGTCGATGTCGCCGGCACCGGCGCTGATCGTCCAGCGCGGACTCGTGAATAGGGCGGCGAGGCTCGGGGCCATAAAGCCCTCGTTGTAGGAGCCGCGCAACATGAGCCAGGTGAGTGGACGCCAGTTCACGCCGACCTTCGGTTTCGTGGTGTCGCCAAAATCACTGTAGCTCTCGCGCCGGCCGGAGGCGGTGAGTTCGAGGGTGTTGATGAACGGCACGCGACGCTCGGCCTGGACCAAGGGCACGACGACTTCGGCGTAAAGGCTCGTGATGTTGCGGTTGCCGGTGACATCGGGCCGCGGCGGATGGAGGAGGAAATCGTTGTCCGTCGTTTCGAGGCCGGAGCCGGTGGGATTTTCCCCGCTGAAGGGCGGACGCCGATCGACGAGTTTGTCTTTGCGGTATTCACCGCCGAGGGAGGCCATGATGTCACCGCCCCACCAGCGGACGAGACGACCGGTGAAGCGCAGATCGCCGCTGGCGATCGAACTCGTGGCGTTCCGCTCGAAGACCGCGGCGAACGAATCCACGACAGCGGCGGGATTCTTGTAAGGTTGGTCGGCTACGACGGCACCGTTCTGCACCTTGAACGTGTAGCCGAAAGGATTGTAGGCGGTGGCGTCCGTGCGGGCCAGCGCAGCTTGCAGCTTGCTCTCGCGCACATCGGGGAAGGCTTTGTCCTCGCCCTTCACGCGATTGTAGAAGCCGGACGATTCCCACGTCCACGTGTCGCCGAGTTTGCCCTTGAGGCCGGCGGCAAACCGCACGACGTCGGCCGTCGTGGAGATTTTTTCTACGCCGATATCGGGCAGCGTGACGGAGACGAGACTCACGGTGCGCGGGGCACCCGTGAGGCGCGGCGTGCCATCG
>JBKJRG010000750.1:0-2876 GCA_046594805.1 Opitutaceae bacterium
TCTTTCGTTTTGGCCGCGTAAATGTAGGCCAGCTCGCTTGCGAGCGCGGTTTGGCGCGCGCAAGCGCGCTGACCTACGGTAAAGGCGTTTGAACAGCCAAAACGAAAGACCATGCTCTCGACAAGGGAGCCGGTGCGTTTTTGCTTTGGCGAGCTGCGGATCGCGGTTATGCCGAATGCCCCCACCCCACCATGACTTCACTTGCTCGATTGGTCATTTTCGCGTGCGCCGCCGGCGCACTGTCCGTTCCGCTGCCGGCCCAAATCAACACCATTCGCACGATGGCGCCCGGCGTTTATTTTCACGAGGGCGACATCCGGCGCGGGCACAGCAACAATGGCTGGATCGTATTCGACGAGTTCGTGCTGGTGATCGAGGCAAATTTTCCCTCGGGGGCGCGCGTCGTGATGCCGCGGATCAAGGAGACGACCGACAAACCGATTCGATTCGCGTTCAACACCCACCACCATGGCGATCACGCTTACGGCAACCAGCTTTGGGCGGAGGCGGGCGCGACCATCGTGGCGAACAACGGCGTGCTCGAGGAAATGAAGCGCGTTGAAACGGGCTTCTTTGGCGGAGCGCCGGGGCGGTGGGAGGACGCGGCGAAGAATCGGCCCGACGTGGCCGGGTCGAAGCTGAAGCCGCCGGTGCTGCTGTTTCCACGGGAGTTGTTCTTCGACGACGGCCAGCAACGCGTCGAGCTGCGCTGGTTCGGCGTCGCGCACACGAAGGGCGACGGCTTCGTGTGGCTGCCCAAACAAAAAATCCTGTTCACCGGCGACGCCTGCGTGAACGGTGCTTTCAACTATCTCGGCGACGCTGATATTGGCGAATGGATCAAAACGCTTGAAGCGGTCAAGGCGCTCGGGGCGGAGATAGTGTGTCCCGGCCACGGGCCGAGCGGTGGGCCGGAAATAATCGCGGATCAGCAGCAGTACTTCATCGAGCTCCGGCGCCAGGTGAAGCTGCTTTACGATGGCGGCAAATCACCCGCGGAGCTGAAAACCGCACTACCGAACATCGCCGCGGAGTTGAAAAAGATTTCGCGGATCGCCCGTTACGTGCCTGAATCGCTGTCCGCCCACGTGCAGAAAGTTCATGGCGAGCTCGGCGGGCAACCCTGGCCGAAGTGAGGCCAGCACCGCCCAACATCTCCATGAATTCCTCTTCCTCCACGCGACGCCAGTTTCTCCAAAGCGCGGCGATCGGCACGGCGGCCGTTAGCTTTTCGGGAATCGCGCGGGCCGCCAAGCCCGCGACGGTTTCGCCGTGGACGATTGGCTGCCTGAATCGGCCATGGGTGAAATGGAGCGCCGATGAGATGCTCGATGGCGTGAAAGCCGCGGGCTATTCGACGGTGGGCCTGCAAACGCCGACGCCGGCCGATCCGTTTGTCGGCGCCGGCGCGACGCCCGATTACCTCGCGAAGCTCAAGGAAAAGATTGCCGCCCGTGGCCTCGTGGTGAACCAGAGCCGGCTGCGCACGCTCGATACCGCGTCGTTTGCCGACGCGACGGCCGATATTCGCCGGCAGATGGAAAACGCGCGCACACTCGGCATCGGCACCCTGATCAATACCGGCACCGCCAAGCCGGAGCTCTACGAGGCGTGGTACCGGTTGATGGCGTTTGCCGCGGCGTTGGGCGCGGATCACGGGATCAAACTGGTGACGAAGCCGCATGGCGGCGTGGTGGCCTCGGCCGCCGAAATCCTCGTGTGCCTGGAAAAGGTGAACCACTCCAACTTCGGCATCTGGTATGACGCCGGCAACATCATCTCCTACACCGGCAAGGATCCGCTGGCCGAGCTCGAGCCGATCATTTCGCGCGTGACGGCGTTCACGGCCAAGGACTGCGCGGCAAAAGGATCGGAAGTGATGATCCAGTTCGGCGAAGGCAAGGTGGACTTCCCGGCGATCTTCCGGCGGCTGCAGCGGGCGGAGTTCAAGGGACCGATCATGGTGGAGAGTTGCGCAGTCAAAGGAACGCCGGCGGAAACGACCGCGAACGCCAGGGCGAATCGCGAGTTTCTCGAGAAAACCATCGCCGCGATCTGAGCTACACGCCGGTCGGCAGCCCGTCGGTCATCCTCTTTCTGGAACTGGGTAGTTTCGCGAGTTTAGGACCGCGGTCTAGGCCATAGAATTTCCGCTGCGGCCGCAACCGCAGGAGCCGGGCAGGTCTTCGTGCTCGCCGTTGCCCGCCTCGTCCCTGACCTCGACGGTGACCGTGTAGTGCGGCCGTTGCCGGGCCGTGGCGCCGGACTCGCCGTTCACGCTGATGATCGAAACGGAAGCCGTGTAGGCCGGTCGGCAAAGAAAAGAGCCCGTCGGTGAGGGCGGGTTCTTTGGTTGAAGCAGACATGGCCAAAACCTACGTATGGCCGTGACTCCCCGTTCCGGGATCGGATGCGATGCAGGGAAAAAAATGGGCCAGGCGGATTTCGCCTGGCCCATCGCATCACTGCAGAGTCCTTGGAATTACGGTATCACGGCGACGACGGTGCCCGTGCCCGCGCTGCCCGGATTACCCGCGTAGCCCGGATTGGTTTTCACCACCACCACCCTGACGATGGTGCCCGTGATGCTCGAACCGGATTTCGTGACCTTGCTCGTGACGATGACCCCGAGGTAGGCCGGCACGCTGGCCGGCGAGGGCGCGCTATTGCCCGGCGCGGCCGTGAAGGTCCCGCCTGCGGCCGGCGGAGTCGGCTCGACGGCGAACCCCTTGAAGCTCGCGCTGGACGCACCGCCGCTGAGGGAGTTGTTCTTCTCCCACTGCGAACCCCAGAAGTTCACGGCGGCGCCAACGGTCGCATTCCCATCGCCAATCACGAACGTACCCCCGCCGGTCGGATAAACGTAGACGAGGACC
>JBKJRG010000896.1:0-3968 GCA_046594805.1 Opitutaceae bacterium
TCTTCGAGCTGCTCACGCTCAACCTGGCGCAGCAGGGTTTCTTCGGTGAGATCGTGCACGGCGAAGGCGCCTACATCCACAACCTGATGGAGCTGAATTTCGGCAAGGACTATTACCAGGGCATGTGGCGGCTGAAGCAGAATGCCGCGCGCAATGGCAATCTCTACCCCATGCATGGCCTCGGCCCCATCGCGCAGATCATGAACATCAATCGCGGCGATCGGTTCGACTACCTCGTCTCGGTGCAGAGCGACGATTTCCAGATGGCGGACATGGCGAACGAGCTGGCCGCCAAGGATCCGTACTACGCGACGTTCGCTGGAAAAAAATATCGCGGTAATATGAACACCACCACGGTGCGCACCCAAAAGGGCCGGACGATCATGGTGCAGCACGACGTGACCAGCCCGCGGCCGTATTCGCGTATTCACGCGGTGGTCGGCACAAAGGGCAGCGCACAAAAATATCCCGAGCCGGGCCGCATCTCGACGGATCACAAGGGCTGGCTGCCCGCCGCCGAGATGAAGAAGCTGGAGGAGAAATATACCTTCGACCTCGTGAAGCAGATCGGCGCCATGGCGCGAAAGGTCGGCGGTCACGGCGGCATGGATTTCATCATGGACTGGCGCTGGGTCAGCCTGCTCCGGCACGGCCTGCCGCTCGACATGGACGTGTACGATGGGGCGGCGTGGACGGCGGTCGGCCTCCTCTCCGAGGTCTCGGTGGCGAACCGCTCGAAATCGATGGACATGCCCGACTTCACGCGCGGCGCGTGGAAGACGAACAAGCCGGTCGACCTTTCGCTGCATCAAACGGTATGAATGGGCGCGCTGGTCTGGAAGCAGGTCTTCGTGCAGAAGTCCTACCTCTATGGAAAGGCCCGCCAACAGGACGAGGCGATCGATGGCGGCATGTTCCTGCAGGTCGGCATCCATGCCGCGCGACTGGTGGAACATGCCGGCGGCGTCCGGATCACGTCGATCACGGGCTGGGAAACCGCGTTCGGCTCGCCGGAAAAAGGCGAGGGCAAGATGGCGGGTGCGGTGCAAATGGGCCTGGAGAACGGCGGCATCGCCACGATCATTCTGAATTACCTCAACCCGTCGCATCCGGATCAGCCCCACGGCAACGAAACCTTGAGGGTGTTCGGCACGAAGGGATTTGTCGAGTCGGTCGGATGGCGGGGCGCGCACGCGACTCGTGACGGCCGACAAAGCCACCGAGCCCCTCGAGCGCGCCGGCAGCGGCGTGGGGGATTATTTCGATTTCGTTGCCGCGCACCTCGTGACGGGCGCGGCCATGCCGCTGACGCTGGAGGAGGAACTGCATCCGCTGCGGATGCTGCTCCGGGCGAAGGAAAAACTCCGGGCGGGTAAATAAGCGGGCGCGGCGGCGCAGGAATTCGGGTCGACGCGCGGCGAAAGCCACGGAAGCCTTGGGTATGTCCCTCTCCCGCACCTTCGGGTTTTCCTTGCTCATGACTTTGACGGCCGCCGCGCCGATCGCCGGTGCGGAAGCAGCTGCCGCCCCCGCCAATCCCTACGCGCGTTTCGAGCAGTACGCGCTGGATTTCGCTCATCCCGGCAGCCAGCTCAAGGATCACATCTACGAGCGATCGCGGCAGTTGTTTGCGCGCGGCGAGGCGGAGCGCGATGCCTTGCGCAACCCGGCGGCGGTGCAGGCACGGCAGGCGGCCATTCGGAAGTTCATCGCGGAAAGTCTCGGCGGGCTCCCGTCCTCGAACACCCCGCTCAATGCCCGCACCACCGGCACGGTGGCGGGCAACGGCTTCACGATCGAAAAGGTCATCTACGAGTCGCAGCCAAATCATTTTGTAACGGCGAATCTCTACCTGCCGACGCAGCGCAGCGGTCGCACCGGCGCGGTCCTGTTCCTCTGTGGCCATCACAACGAGGGGAAGCACGTCGGCGAATACCAGTCGGTCTGCCAGACCTTCGCGCAGGCCGGGCTGATCGTGCTGGCGCAGGATCCCGTCGGCCAGGGCGAGCGGTACAGTTATTATGAGGCGGGGGCGAAGCAGGCGACGGTCCGGCCGGGAACGCGCGACCACGATTACGCCGGTTCGCAGGCGCGATTCATCGGCGACAGCCTCGGGCGATACATGCTGCACGACGCGATGCGCAGCATCGATTATCTGCTCACGCGTCCCGAAGTCGATCCAGCGAAGATTGGCGTGACGGGAAACTCCGGCGGCGGCACGCAAACCTGCCTGGTCATGCTCGGGGATCCGCGGATCGCGGCGGCGGTGCCGGCGACTTTCATCATGTCGCGGGATTCATATCAGCGCACGGGCCAGCCGCAGGATGCGGAGCAGATCTGGCCCGGCTTCACGCGCGCCGGTTACGATCACGAGGACGTGCTGCTGGCCATGGCGCCGAAGCCGGTGGCCGTGCTGGCGGTGACCTCGGATTTTTTTCCCATCGAGGGCACGCGTCGGACGGTCGAACGTTCGCGCCGAATCTGGGGGCTGTCCAACCGGGCTGATGTCCTCGAGTTGTTCGAGGATCCGCAGTTGCACTCCTACACGCCGATGCTGGCACGGGCGGCGGCGACGTTCTTCGCGAAGCACTTGCTCGGAAAACAGGTTGATGCGGCCACGTTGCGGCCGGAACCGATGGCGCCGGACAAACTGTGGGTCACGCAGTCCGGCCAGGTGCGCGGTGAAGTGCCGGGTGCGGAGTTTGTCTTTGAGGCGAACCTGAAGCGCGCGCAGGATTTCGAGCAGGCGCGAAAGGCTTTGCCGGCCGCGGAGCGGAAGCGCCGCGCGGTGGAATGGTTGCGGGGCCAGGTGTTTTTCGAGCGGCAAAAGAATGAACTCAACCCGCGCCGCGTCCTGCGCAATTCGGCGGTGGGCAACCTCCAGGCGGACGTCGCGTTCTGGTGGTCGCAGCCCTATCTCGCGAATCTCGGCATGCTGTTTCGTCCCGCACAACGGAGCGGGCCGCTCCCGGTCACGATTGCGCTCTGGGAAGACGGCACGCGCGCGTTGGGCCGCCACGCCGCGTGGCTGGAAGCCGAGGTCGCGCAAGGCCGGGCGGTATTCGTCGTCAACCTGAGCGGCATGGGTCCGTTGAAACCGGATGCCATCAATCGCGGACCGGAGCGGGAATTCTACAATACGTTTCACAAGCTCGCGGACGATTTGACGTGGATCGGCGACAGCCTGGTGGCGCTGCGGACCTTCGAATTGTTGCGGACGCTTGATGTGTTAAAGGAATGGCCGGAACTGGCGGCCAAGGACGTGCGGCTGCATGCCGAGGGGCGGATTGGGGTTCATGCCCGGCTCGCGGCGGCGCTCGATCCGCGCATCGCGCGCTGCGATTGGGAGGGTGGGTTTGCCTTCGCCGATTTCGTCCGCCACCGAACTTATGATACGGCCGAGATCAAGACGCTGATGCTCCCCGGCGTGCTGCGGTATTTCGATCTCGATGAATTGTAAGCCGCGGCGAGTGGGAGGCCACCGCCGGGGACTGGGCAATGACGCCTCGCCCGCCGACGCGGCGGGCCGATCCCTTTATTCCCCTTGAGGTCCAACCTGCCATGAATCCCGGTTCACCCCCGATCAATCTCGCCGCGGTCCTGAGCGCTTTTCCGCTGCAGGGCCGATTTCGCGCGGGCGCGCCTTACGGCAGCGGTCACATCAACGACACGTTTGCCGTGACGTTCGACCAGGCGGGCGGCGCGTTGCGTTTCCTCCTCCAGCGGATCAATCAGCGGGTCTTTACCAATGTGCCGGCATTGATGGACAACATCCGGCGCGTGACGGCCCACGTGAACCGGCGGGTAGCGGAGTCGGGCATCACTGATGCCGCGCGGCGGGCACTCACGCTCGTCCCAACCCGCGACGGGCAGCCGTGCCACCGCGATGCGGACGGATTCTGGTGGCGTTGCTATCTCTTTATCGAGGGCGCGCGGACCCATGACATCGTGGAGACCCCGCGGCAGGC
>JBKJRG010000898.1:0-8764 GCA_046594805.1 Opitutaceae bacterium
CGGCCCAGTTGCGGCTGAACTTCACGTTGTGATTGAGTGACCAGCCGTCGCCGAAGTCGTGCTTCCACTCGATGCCGGCGTAGCGCTGGCGGGAGCGCACGGCATCGGTGGTGTCGAAGGTGGCCAGCGTGGAGTCGGATTCGCGTGGATATTGGTGGGAACTCTTGGGGAAAAGATTGGTGCTGTAGCGGCTGAGGCCAGGGAACTGTTTCGGGTCCTGCGGATCGCGGGCGAGGAGGTATTCATACCAGTGGTTCCGGTCGTCCATGTATTTGCCGTAAATCTTCACGGAACCCTGGCCGTAGTCCTTGAACAGGTTGCCGCGGACGACGAAGCCGTTGTTCATCGGGTAGCCATCGGCGGGGCGGTGGCCGACGGCGTAGCGGTAGAAACCGCCGAGGCTGTAGACCCAGCCCTTCTGTCCGAGCGGACCGCCGTAAACCAAGTCCGCGCGGTAGTGCGGCTCGCCGCGGCCCTCGAGACCGAAGCGCGAGCGGACTTCACCGCCCGCCCGGGCGGGGCCGGTGCGGCTGATGTAGTTGAAGGCGCCGCCGGGAGAGTTGGAGGAGGTGATGGAGGCGCTGCCGCCCCGCACGGCCTCGACCCGGTGGAGCGTGGCATCGGGGCGGTTGAAGTAACTGGCGTTGTAATTGCCAAACGCGATGTTGGTGATCGGGAGACCGTCCTCCTGCATCGAGACGTAGTATTGGCCGGTGGCGCCGTCGCTGCTGTCGGCCGAGATGCCGCGCGAGTAAACCATCCCGCGGATTTCGCCGAGGGAAGAATTCACGAACACCCCGGCGACGTTGAGCAGGATGTCATCGGCGCTCAGCGCGACCTGCTCGGCCAGCATGGCTGAGTCGAGGGTGGTGATGGCGGTGGTGGCCTTTTTTGCTTCGGTGGCGTTGAAGACACCGGTGACGACGTAGTCGTCGAGCTTGAGCGCGGCCGGTTTGGTTTCGCTGGCCGGGGCAGGGTTCGTCGGGGCCGGAGCGACCTGCGCCAGGATGTTCGCAGCGAGGCACAGGGAGCCGAAGGCAGGCAGGCGGTGTAGGGATTTCATAAGCGGGGTAGGTGTAAATTTCGGGCAACCCGTTGTCCGATGGTGGAGCGGTCCCGCGCCTGCGGGACCTGGGTAGAGGCGTCGCGGGTCGACGCTCGCGGGAGCCGCCCAGCGGCGCCCTGATCAGAATTCGATCAAGGGAGCGTTTTCAGCCGGATATTCTTGAACTGGATCGTCATCGGCGGGCCTTGATGGAGCTGCAGCGCGAGGACGCCGGATTTGGAGCCCTTTTCGGAATCTTCGTCCGTCACGTCCGCGGTGAGCTTGCCGTTGAGGAAGTGCTGCAGGTGATTCCCATTCGCGATGATGACGATCTCGTTCCACTCGCCGAGCTTGTACGCGGCGAGGATGTCCTCGGGCTTCGTGGCGGTCGCCACGACTTCGACCTTCGCCTTTTGCTTTTTGCCGTTCTCGACTTCGGCCGCGGGACCGACGCGGATTTTCTGTCCCGGCGACATCAGGATGCCGCGGCCCTTCTCCTCATAAAGCATGCCGGCGTACCGGCCGGTGGAATCGATGTCGGCTTGGTAGCCGCCGACGACAAAAGCGGCCGGGTCCATCAGCTTGCTGCGGTATTGGACGCCGGAATTTGCCTGGTTCTTGTCGTTGTCGGCCACGAGCCGGAACGAGGCGCGCAGTTCGAAGTTCGCCGGCTGCCCGGCGGTGTAGACGAGAAACGTGTTGGTCTTGAGCACCTTTTCGGCCGTCGTCTGGCCGGTAATGGCGCCGTCGCGGACGGACCAGAATTCCTTGTTGCCGTCCCAGCCGGCGAGATCCTTGCCGTTGAAGATTTTTTTGAAGCCGCTTTCGGCGGCGGGAGCGGAGTACGCCACGGCAAGGCCGAGCGAGAGGAACAGGAGTCGGGGGAGTTTCATGAGGTGAAAAAATGTCTGTCATTCTGAGCGCAGCAAAGAATCCAGTGGGATCGCCGCATGCCGTGAAGAGTTCGCTGGTAGCACTGGATTCTTCGCTCCGCTCAGAATGACAATTGTTTTGGGAATGCTCAATGATTGTGGGCGCCGGCGGGTTTGACCGGGGCGGCCACGGGGTTTGCCTTCAGGTAAGCCTCAACGTCCTGCGTAACGACGAGCTGGCCGAACATCACCAGCCCATGGCCGGGGAAAGTGCAGACGTATTCGTAATTCCCTTCGGTCCGGATCGCGGCCAGCTTGAGCGACTCACTTTGGCCGGTCTCGAGCATCTTGGTCGCCGCCACGATTTCCCGATCCTCGGGCACCCAGGCGCGGCCGCTGCGATCGGTATGCTCGGGCGGAAGCTCCATCGCGGCGGCGGCGACCTTCAGCCGGGCGCCGGGTTGCACCACGACGAGGTTGTGCGGCATCACGTCGGGATTCTCGAAGATGATTTCGAATGGCCGGCCGAAGGGGACGACGAGGCGGGTCACGTCGTAGCGCATTTCTTCCACCACGGCGCGGACGATGAACACCGCCACGCGCAGGCCCGCGATGGTCTTGCGCAGGCTCTCCGATTCCGCGGCGGGCAGGGTGCCCGCCAGTTCGTCGGCAATCTGGATCGTTTCGACGTAATCGCGGCTGGTGCGTTCGCTCGTGTGCGTCTTGCCGGCCCAGGTGACCAGGGCGCGCGCGGCGGCGATCGAGCCCTCGGCCGGCCAGTTGGCGCGGGGCAGGGCGCGGATGCCCTGCGCGGCAGCGGGCACCTGGTAGCCGCGCTCAATCATCGCGGTCAGGGCGCCGAAGACGGTGGCGGGTTCGCGGCGCGTGCTGACCGCGGTGCGGATCGCATCGCGCTGGGTTGCGGCGACGATGTAGTCGGGTCCCTGCAGTTCGGTGATCGGCTGGGCGAGGATGGGCATCACCCGCTCGTACGCGGTCGCGCGCAGGGTGGCGTTGGGAATCAGGTGCAATCCGCCAAGCAGGCTCTGGAACGACAGCGGCGAAACGGAGGCCTCCTGCCAGACGGCCTCCAGGGAACCGTCAGCCTGCGCGACGGCCGCGAGCGCGTACGAACGGCCGTCCGCGGTATCGGTCAGGCCGAGCTTCAGCAGCGCCGCGCGGTGCGGTTTGAGTTCGGCGGGTTTCTGCGCGAGCAGGAGCCGCCCGACGCCGCGAACATCGATCTCCGCCGGCGATTCGAGTGCGCCGAGCAGCAGCGCGACGGGGGGCGTGTTGCGGTGTTTCGCCAGGCTCGCCAGCGCCTCGGCGCGCACCGCCTCGGACACGCCACTCCGGCCCAGCAGGTTTTCCGACACATCAGCCGTGCGAGGCAACTTCACCAGCTCCGCCAGGGTGAGGGTGCGGAGCAGATAACGGACACTGGCCGGATCGCCGCCCGCCACGGGGACGCCTTCGCCCAGGTTCTTCCGCCAATGCGGCCGGAGCTGGCGCAGGGTTTCGCCGATGGTGTAGTCGAGATAGTAATCCACGTTTTTCTTCGTCGCGATCAGGGCGACTTCCGCGGCCTGCGCTGTAGGGAAGAAACTGGCCGCGCGCACGGCATGGAGCCTCACCCGGGGATTTTCATCGGCGGCCAGCCGTTGCAGCTCGGGCAAGGCGTTGGGCACGCGTTCGCGCCAATAGCACAGCACGCGCGTCGCCGCGGCGCGGGCGTTGGCATCGGGGGAGCGCAGCAGGCGGGAAAGGAGGTCGAGGTCGACCTGGTTGTGCCACTGGTGGACCCAGAGCGCCTCGAGCAAATTGTGCGGGTAGTCCGGGGCGTTGCGGTCGAGCGCGGTGGCCCATGATTTCGTCGCCGCGATCACCTTGGCCGCGTCATGGCGGCCCAGCTCGATTTTGGCGAGATTGCGGATGTGGTTTTCCTTCCGCTTGAGCAGCTCGAGCAACGCGGGAATCGATTCGCCGTCGATCTTCGGCTGCCACGCCAGCGGGCGGCCTTCGGCGGTGATCCGGTAGATCCGGCCGTGCTCGTGGTCGCGATTGGAGTCGCGCAGGTGGCTCTGCAAATGGCCGATGAGGGGATTGTGCCAGTCGACCACGTAGAGCGCGCCGTCCGGGCCGACGCTGGTGTCGATCGGCCGGAAATTCTTGTCGGTGGACGACATGATGTCGGGGCGCCGCTCGCCTTTGATGCCGGAGCCATCGTCGCCCAACTTCACGCGGAAGATGCCCTGGAAGCCGATGCAGTTCGGGTTGAGATAGTCGCCCCAGTACTCGTCGGGAAAATGGGCGCTGGTCAGAATGGTGCTGCCGGCGCTAGGCCGGGAAGGCCGGTCCCAAATCGTCTTCAGCCGCGGGTGTTTCGCGGGGTAATCGAGCTGCCCGCTGAACGCCGCGCCGAAGTAGGTGTTGTTGCCGGTCGCGTCCGTGATGATGTCGTTACCCCAGTAGTCGAAGGCCCGGCCGTGCGGATTGGCGAAGCCGTAGGCCACGTAGGTTTCGAATTTTCCGGTCAGCGGCTCAAAGCGATAAATCGCCCCGTCGATGTTCCGGACCGCGCCCGCCACGGTCTCGACCTGCGTGCGGTGAAACACCCCGTCGCTGAAGAGAATCGCCCCGCCCGGCTCATAGATCAGGGAGTTCGCGGTGTGATGCGAGTCCGCCGAGTCGAGCCCCATCAGCACGCGCTCCTGCAGCTCGCCCCGGCCGTCGCCATCCGAGTCGCGCACGAACCACACGTTCGGCGCCTGCATCAGCAGGATGCCGTCCTTGAAAAATTGAAAGCCGGTTGGACAATTCAGATTGTCGATGAAAGTGGTGCACTTGTCGGCGCGGCCGTCGCGGTCCGTGTCCTCGAGGATGATGATGCTGTCGCCGTGTTTCGACGTGGGCGTGCGCTCCGGGTAATTCGGCCAGACTGCGACCCACAGCCGGCCCTTGGTGTCCCAATTCATCTGCACCGCCTTGGCCAGCTGCGGAAATTGTTTCTCGCTCGCGAACAGGTTCGCCTTCAGCCCGGGCGCCAGGGTCATGAACTTGATCGCATCGTCGCCATCGATGAACTCATAGGTGCCGTCGATTTTCGGGCCGGGCTTGTTGGTGCCAAACGCGGTCACGACCGGCAGCGGCAGCATCTCCACCGGGCCGGTCTGGCCGCTCGCCAGCGCCCAGGCCTTGCGCTCGAGGTTCGCCGTCATGACATCGCGCTGCGACATCTCCTCCATCATGATGTGCGTGTTCGTGATCTTCGGCTGATCGGGGTGGGAGACATACGCGATCTTCGAGCGATCGCCGTAGACGTTGTAGCCGTCGACGGTCCGGTAGCGCGAATGCCACATGGCGTTCTTCTCGTTGATCGCGGCGCGCAACTTCGCGACGTCCGCGGACGCCACCTCGGGCGCCTCCTGCCCGAACAGCGTGGGGAAGATTTTCGCCGCCAGCTTCGCGTCGCCCTTTTCGTTCAGGTGGACGCCATTGATCGTGAGCGGCTGACCTTCGCGGGCGGCCTCGGCAAACAGCTCCTGCGAGGGCGCGAACAGGTCCACGAAAGTCACGCCATTCTGATCGCGCGCCACCTCGGCCATCGCCGCGGTATAGAGCGCAAGATTCGCGTCGATCTCGGGCGAATGCTTGAAATTCGGATCCGGGTGCTTCTCGGTCGCAATCGGCGAGAACAACACGATGCGCGGCGGCGCGATCCCGTTGTAGTTCTTGCTTCTCGTTTCGCGGAGGAAGTCCGTGAGGTCCTGCTTGAATTTCGGCAGGCCTTCGCGGCCGCCGAACGATTCGTTGAAACCGAAGAAGGCAAAAACCACGCCGGCCTGCACGCGCGTGAGCCATTCGTCGGGCGTGCCGAAATCCTTCGAGCGCGCCCGGGCGACCACTTCGTCGCCCGCCACCGCGAGGTTTCGGACCACCAGTTGATGGGAGGGATGCTTCGCGTGAATCAGCGCCTCGAGCGAACCGTGGTGCTGCATCCGATCCGGGAGGGCGTTTCCGATCAGGGCAATGTGCTCGCCGACATTGAGCGAGAGCGGGGTCGCGCCGCTCCTGGCCGGCGTCGGCGCGGGAGTCGCAGCGGGCGCCTGTTTCGGTGCCACCGCGGGCGTTGGCGGGCGGGCTTCGCCGTCCGGCACAATTTTACCCAGCGCATAGTCGGACGGCCGCAGCCCGACCCGGAAACCTTTGAAACCGTAAGCCCGCGGCGTGTACGGATCGACGAGGCGGACGTCGGCCTTGGCAGGCACGTCCAGGCCCAGCGCCCAGAAGACGCCGTTCACGACGAGGCGGCGCAATCCCTCGTTCTCCAGATCCGTGGCCGCGCCCATCGTCGTGGTGAAAATGCGATTGGAAGCGCCGGCTTCATTGCGATGCACGCGCGACCAGGCGATGGGCATCGCCGGCTCATTCACGGGCTGCTCCAGTTTGTCGGTCGCACGCTTCTTTTTGTAGTCAGCCGGTACGTCCCCCGGCGACATGCCCTTCAAGACCTGGCCGCGCAGCAGAACCTTCGCGTCGGCTGGCGGGTAGGCTTCGTAGACATCGCTGGGTCCGAACACGTCGGTGACGCCCCGTAAAATCGCCTCATTGGCCGCGGCCGGTTCGATCACGCCGCGTGTGGCCTCGGACTTGTGTTTGCCCCAGTGGCTGACCCAGGTCTCGCCCAGCACGTGTTTGCCGAATCCGCCGACCCAGCCCTCCTTGCGATTGTGGGTGTAATTGGTCCACGCACTGTCGGCCGGGAAATTGAAGGGATGCGTCGAGGTGCGCAGCGCGACCATCGGCACGCCGCGGCGGTAGGCGGCGTCAAAGCGTTTCATCTCCGCATCCGGCCACGCGCGGAAACGGAGCGCCATGACGATGACGTCCGCGGAATCGAGTGCCTCGGACCCGGGGAGCGACGTGCCGTTGTCCGGATTGATTTTGCCGTCGGGATCGAGGGCGAAGAGGACGGTGCACTTGAAGCCGTGCCGCTGGCTCAGGATTTTTGCCAGCATGGGCAGCGCTTCCTCGCTGCGGTACTCTTCGTCGCCGGACAGGAGGACGACGTGTTTGCCGCGGGCGGCGACGCCGGACGGCGGAGTCAGCACGAGGGCCGATTGCGCGACCGCGGTGGCAAACGACAGGACGAACAAGCACAGGCAGGCGAACAGGCGAGAAATCACGGGAAAAGGGGTTCGAGGGGAGGAGTGAGGCTTGAAGAGAAGAGCGGGTCGGGACACTGCGCGCAAGACGGACAGTCCAGCAGGAGGGTTCAGGATGCAAAAGGCTTTTGGCAGGGGGAGGCGGGAAGTTTCCGCCCCAAGCACGAAACGCTCACGCGTTCCGCTAAGCCGTATCCATTCCGTCGGCCACGAATCTCCTCGTGCTTTTGAATACTGAAAGGTGACCCTGTAGGCCAGCTCGCTTGCGAGCGCTTTCCAGTGCGCGCGCAAGCGCGCTGACCTACGTCGGACTGAATAGATACGGCTAGGGGGCGGCGGAAAGTCAGAAGATGGTGTGGGCGGTGGCGTAGCGGAAAGCGTGAGCTTTTCGTCAGGCACGAAACGCTCAAGCGATCCGCTACCCGCACCTTCAAGCCAACTACCGATACCCCGCCGCCGCCATTTCGGCCCGGAGGAACTTGTGGCCCGTTTCCGCGATATCCCAGCCGGGATTGTACTCCCGCCAGACATTGATCGCGTTGGCGAAGGCCGGATCGGAGCGGCTGAAGGCCTCGACCATGAACCAGCCGTCATACTTGATCGCTTTCAGCGCGGTGAGGGCCTCGCGGAAATTGATGTGGCCCGAACCGGGTGTGCCGCGATCGTTCTCGCTCAGGTGCACGTGCACCAGCACGGGCGCGATGGTCTTGATCGCGTCGACCTGTTTCTTTTCCTCGATGTTCGCGTGATGGGTGTCGAACATCGCGCGGACGTTCGGGTGGTTCGTCAGCTCAATCAGCATGCGGAGCTGCGCCATCGTATTGCAAAGGTAACACTCGAAGCGATTGAGCGCTTCGGGCACGAGCATGACGCCGGCCTGCTTCGCGTAATCGCCCGCGGCGCGGAGAACCTCGGCGCTGCGCTGGTATTCGTCGGGCGCGATGTCGGCGCGGGTGAACGTCGCGAAGGCGGAATGAAACGGACCGCAGAGGAGATTCGCGCCGCAATCCACCGTGCGATCGATGTTCCACTTGAGCAGGTCGACCGCCTTGGCGCGGACCGCCGGGTCGGGGCTGACGGGATTGGCCTCGGCGCCCACGATGGTGACGCAGGTGATCCCGAGCCCGAGATCGCGCACGAGCTTCGCCGTGTCCTTGTAGGGCTGCGTTTCCGTCTGACCCATGCAGATCTCAATGCCGTCGTAGCCGATTTTTTTCAGTCGCTCGATGTCCGGAAAAAACTTTTCCGAGATCGCGGCGGTCCAGGCGAGGAGGTTAAAGCCGAGTTTTGCCATGGGGTTTTGGGAGAACGCTCAACCCTCAACATTCAACGTTGAACGCTCAAGTTGAGAGCCGGGTTATCCTTCTTTGAGATTTGAATGTTGAGCGTTGCGCGTTCGCGCCGCTGCGGCGCGTCAGGCCTGCTTCACTTTCGTCCATTTCCTCGACTTCGCCGAGGCGAGCACGGCGTCGACGACGTAGTCGGTCGCGAGCCCGTCCTGGAAGTTCGGCGTGCAGCCCTTGCCGCTTTCGAGGCCCTGGATGAACTCGACCATCGCGTGGACAAAGCTGTGCTCGTAGCCGAGCTGGAGGCCGGGCACCCACCAGTTGCCGCAGTAAGGGTGATCGCCGTCGGAGACGTGAACGCTTTTCCAGCCGCGCTCCTGGCTTTCATCGCTGTGA
>JBKJRG010000912.1:0-4708 GCA_046594805.1 Opitutaceae bacterium
GGCGGTTTCCAACCGCCCTCAATCGGTCGATCGATCGTTTTTCGGCGATTGGGAAATCGCCGTTCCGCCGGCGGTCGGATCGATGTTATTCTTTTTCGCCATCTTCGTGGGTTCAACTCGCGCATACCTGATCCATCTTTTGCGAAAGGTGATGTTCGTCGAAGTCGTGGGGCATATCACGGAACCTAGAACGTCCCCTTGACGCCGAAGGTCCACAGCGAGCCGTAGCGCTGGCGCGATTGGAAGCGCGCATACGGGGGCGTGAGCGGCCCGTAGATGTCGATGTCCACGCCCTCATCCGTGAGGTTGCGCAGCTTGGCGAACACGCGGAATTGTCGCCACAGCACGTGCTCGCCGGTGATGTCGAGATAGGTCCGCGCCTTCTCGAAACTCTTCGTGTCGGCTTGAATGCTGCGACCGTTGACGACGTTCTGGAACTGGCGGCCGCGGTGGTTGGCATCGACGCGCAGGCTGAAATTGCGGCGGGTGAGGCTCACGCCGCCATTCACCAGGGAGGGACTGTTTTGAAACTGGTCCCGCGATCCACCGGTCGCGTGTTGCGTGCTCGCGTTGGCAAAAACCTGCACGCCCCGGGCCCAGTTCGGCAGGAACGTGAGTGCCTGCTTGTAATTGAACTCGAGGCTGTCCATGCGGACGGTCGTATCGAGATTACGCTGCGTGGACACCAGGAAGTCGCCGTAGACCACCGGATCGAGGCCGTAAATCGCGAGGAACTCCGGCGTGGCGGACAGCAGCGTCGTGCCGAAGAAGTTCTCGAACTGGCGGCGGTGGACGGTGACCGACACGGTGCCAACGCGCGCAAAATAATATTCCAGCGAGAGCGTCGTGGTATGCGCGCTCCAGGGCTTGATCGCGGCGTTGCTGAGGGTGATGCGGCTGTTGGGCGTCGCGTTCTCGACATCAGGCAGCGTGACCGCCCCGGAGTATTGGATGAAATTCGGCCGGCCGATCGACGTGTGCCAGGCCGCGCGGGCGACGAGATTTTCGCGCAGGGTGTAGCTGGCGTTGATGCTTGGGAACCACCGAAGGTATTCCTTCTTCACGTGGGTGCCGAACTCGACGTTCGTGAGCCGGGCAATCGTGACCGGATCGCTCGAAATGGTCAGCGGGCGTCCATTGGCCCCGAGAATGACCTTGCCGCTGGCATCGCGCTGGAAGTTCAGCGTCGGGTCCGCCAGCGGACCCGACGCCTTGATGTTGGTCTGCTCGGCGCGGACGCCACCGACGAGCTTGAGCCGATGTTGAAAGAAGCTGGCATCGCCGCGCAGATACGCGGAGGTGATCGTCTCCTCCGCGTGGCGCGAAACCGCGACGGTGGCCGTGTGAGCCGCCGCTTCATCGAGCCGGAAGGCGCCCGGATTCGATTTATAGTACGCCCACAGCTTGGCGTTGTTGATCGTCGGAGAGCTCGGGAAGCCAAACGCGCCCCGGCGCGTGGCGACCTCCGAAAAGAAAAACGGGGCCGCGCCTTCATCACCGCTCGCTGCGCGACCATCCGGCCCCAGGTAGGTGAAGTTGGCGTTGGAGGGATAAGGATTGGCCGTGTTGCGCACCTGATTCTGCAGATCGACGCCGGCCTTCAGCGTGAGCGGGGTGCCGCGCACGTTGTAGTCGCGCCGCAGATTCGCGTAGAGGCTGCCCTTGGCGTCCGAGCCTTTCGGCTGGGGCGTGTTGGTGGTCGTGATGTTGTAGTTGTTGATGTCGAAGGGATCGATCGGCCGGCCGGTCGCTCCGTCGAAGACCGTAATCCGGCCCGGGCGCAGCATGTCGACGCCGTCGAAGTTGATCGTGACGTTGGGGCGGGTCGCCGTCGTCAAGGCGAACCAGCCGCGATCGCCGGCTGCCGTGTGATCTTTCGCATGGGAATAGCCGGCGCCCGCCTCGCCGCGCCACACCCGGCCGTCGTGGCGGTAGACCAGCGTCGGCATGTAGGTGGTAATGCTCCGATCGCGTGTGCCGTCCGGGCCTGAGATGGTCAACGTGCCCGCTCCGGTCGCGCCGCGCGTGAAGTCGGCCCCGAAGCTCGCGACGCGTGCGTTGGCAAAGGTGAGCGCGTTCGTTTCGTAATTCGTGTTGTAGCTGGTGCGCGTCGCGGAAAGCGAAATCCGATCGTTCTCGCTCAGGCGGTAGTCGAGTGTGAGCGAAACGGACGAACGTTTCCGCAGCAGCCACCCATCGCGCACCACGTAAGCGCTCAGGTAAGGCTTGTCGGGTGTCGTGTCGGGAAACGCATTGCCGTCGGTCGCCACGTTGCCGCCGCGCCACGTGTTCACCATCGAATCGCGGCGGCTCCAGGCCTTGAACGCCGTGCCGGAAACGCTGAAGCCAAAATTCCGGTTCACCGGCACGACGGCGGAGAATTCCAAGCCCGGCAAAACCTTCCGCGTCCGCTGCTCGCGCCCGCCGACACTTTTGTGGAAGTCGCGCTGGTCGTCGCGCATCTGGAGATACGCGCTGAAGGTGTATTGCGGCTTGGTCCGCTCGAAGGCCGTCCGCGGCACAAAGTTGACCGAACCCGCCAGCGCTGCGCCCGGCGACTCCGGCGTCGGCGTGTGGATCACTTCGATGCGGGAGATGTTGTTCAACGAAACCGATTCGAGCGAGACGCCGCGGTTCGTGGCGTTCTGGTTGCTGTTGCTCATGCCGAAACCGCCGAAGGTCACCGGCGTATAGTTGAAATCCGCCCCGCCCACCCCCACCTGCCGCGCCTCGCCGGAATTGTAGCCCATTTGGACGCCCGGCAGGTATTTCAGGAACTCGCCCACATCGCTTTCCGAGGCCGCCCCAAACTCCTCCACCGAGACGACGGTCTTGAAGTTCGGCGCAAACCGCTGCTCGTTGATGGCGATGGCGGCGCCTTCCATCTGCTGGGCCTCGGTGACCACGTATTTCGCGAGGCGGGTGATGTCACCGGCCTGGCTTGCCGGCGCGGCGACCGCGGTCAGGTTGATGTCGTGCCGGGCCGTCTGGCCGGCGGCGACGGTGACGGACTGGGACTGCACTTCGAGGCCGGTGAAAAAGGCGCGGACGCCGACCGTGCCGGTGGGGACATTTGTCAGCCGGTAGAATCCGGTGGGGTCGCTGAATGTCTGGACCGCCGTGCCTTCGATCGTGATACGGGCATTTTCGAGATAACTGCCGTTGGCCGGATTGAGGACGCGACCTTCAATCGTGCCCGTGGCGGGGCCCTGTGCGTTAAGCGCGACCGGCAACGGCAGGCCGGCCAAAATCAGCCAGAGACGAACAACCTTCCAGCACCGTAGGGGCGCAGACTTGCCCCTGAGCTCGTCGAACGGGCACGCCTGCGCTCCTGCCAGAATCGGGTTGGGTGTATTAATGGAGCCGGTGTGAGGTAGTCGGGTGTTCATCGGGGCAGGGGGGTGCAGTCCTGGATTCGCGGACGGTCAGGCAAGCGGCAGATCAATGAGCGGGTTCAAAAAGGAATTCAATCAGATCGGCCAGGTCCTGGGTGCTCAAACCGGCTTCCAGGCCTTCCCGCATGAACGACTGGCCTGGTTTTCATGGCCGCGATGTCAGCGCGCGACACCGTTCGTTCGCTGCCACCCGGCTGGCGCAAGGTCACGGTCGTCGCCGTCTCGTTTCGGATGATGCCGCCGATGCTTTCGCCATCCTTCGTGTCGATGCTGACCATGAAATACTGGGGCAGCACCTCGCGGTTGGGGTCGACGATGCCGGTCAGGACCTTTTCCCTGCCACCGGTGCGGACGGCTGTGAGATCGGGGCCAAACTCGTGACCGGCGTCGGCGTAGCGATGGCACAACGCGCAGCGATTCTCGAAGATGGCTTTGCCCCGCGCACTCACGCCGCGAAGTTGCAAGGCCGGCAGCAAGGCGGTGTAAACATCCTGGCGCGCCGCGGGTTTCGCCGCACCGAGCAGCCGGATCGCGCGGTCAGGCACGCGCGGGGCGATGCTTGCGGAGGAGATCGCGGTGGCGCGCCGAGAGATCAGCGGGCGAAATCGTCTTTTGCTCGAGGGCCAGCCAAAGCGCATCGAGGCGCTCGGGTCGCTGCAGCACGGCATCGAGTGCCCGCCCGCGCGCCGCGGGGCTCAAATCCGGGTGGCGATTGATCAGGTCGCTGCCGACCTGGGCCTCGGGGAATTGATTGAGGGTGGCGATTGCCGCCAGTTGGAGCGTTTCCGGCTGTTTCGACTCCAGGATGGTCAGCAATGTGGGCGCAGCGTCCGTGTACGCTGCCAGCCCGAGCGCTTCAATCGCCGCGCGCCGCACAGGGCTGGGCTGCTGCGGATCCAAGGCCAGTTGCGGCGCGCGCTGGAGCAGCGCTTTCATCCGGCCACCGGAGTCGACCATCGCGAGCGACGTGCCCGCGCGCTTCAATCCCTCCGCCAGCGCACTCGCCAGCGGCAAACAGCGACGGGATGGACGGAAGCCGCGCTGTTATCGCACGCGGTCGGATGCGCTCGCAAAATTGTGGCCGGAGGCGCTGAGCTTCCTCGAGCCGACGGCGGAACCTCGTGGCCAACCGGGCCGAGCAGACCCAGGGAGCGCGCTTGCGCACTTTCCAGGACCGCATGCGGCAATGGCGGGCGCAGCATGGTCTTTCGTTTTGGCTGTTCAAACGCCTTTACCGTAGGTCAGCGCGCTTGCGCGCGCCAAACCGCGCTCGCAAGCGAGCTGGCCTACATTTACGCGGCCAAAACGAAAGA
>JBKJRG010000008.1:0-11803 GCA_046594805.1 Opitutaceae bacterium
TGACGGTTTCTGTGGTGGGGGTCGTGCCGTTTTTCACGCTGCGGGCCAGCGCCAAATCCTGGCGCAGGTAGGCCAGCGCCTTGCGCGCCTCGGCTTCGAGCGCCTGGTAGCTCGCGAGCCGGGCCAGATTACGCCCGATGAAAACGAAGCTCGAAAGCACCGCGGCCATGATAATCGCCCCCAGCGCCGTGGCGATAATCACCTCGGGCAGGGAAAATCCCCGGCGGATGGCGGGCGCGTGCGTCACGATTGTTGATACGACAGCTGCAGCCCGTTGAGGCTGAGGTACGTTTCCGCCGTGTGCCGATGGGTCCGGCCGGTGTTGCTCGTCCACGTCACGGTGTAGGTCACCTTCAAGAAGGTCACGTTGGTGGCGGTCGCGCTCGCCGGCCGCAGCCGGGCCCGCGTAAACGCACAGGTCAGTCCCCCTGCCAGCCGGCTGAGCGCAAGGTTGTCGTCGGCGGTGGTGGAGGTGCGGTTGCTCAACGCAAAAGCGGTGAGATCGCCCGTGAGCGCGCCCGACGGCCCGATGGCGATTGTGCCGGAAGCCGGCAGTTCGGCGATGGTGCTCCAGGGACTGCCGCGCAGCTTTTCGATTTCGGCGGCGATAATCTGCCCCGCCACCTGCTGCTTGCGCACGGTATCGAGCGACTCCGAACCGATGGTCAGTGCCTGGATCACGCCGATGAATCCAACCACCAAAATGGCAGACGCCATCATCACTTCGATGATGCTAAAGCCGTCGCTGCGCGCCATGCGGGAGTGGGGCATCCTGCCCTTCTGCAACCACCCCCGTAGTGAGTCGAGATCAAGGAGGTGCGGCGGGAGTTCGGCTTCTACGAGGGTACACCTGCTGGGCACCACGAATCTATTGCAACTTGTTACCGACCAACGGCTAGTCGGTGCGCCGGCCGAAAAGCGACAGTGTCAGAACGTGCCCTTGATCCCGAAGGTCCACAGCGAGCCGAATTCGATCCGCTGGCGGAACTGGGCGTGCTCGGGCGTGCTCGGGCCGTAGACCTGGACGTCGTCGGGCGCGTCACCGACGTTGCGCAGCGCGGCAAAAAGGGCGAAACTCTTGTAGAATTTCACCTCGGCGTTCAGGTCGAGGTAGAGGCGTTTTGACCAATAGGTGAACGTGCCGGGCTCAATACTGGAAGCGGGTCCGGGACTGGCGATGGCGGTGCGGCGCTGGTGGCCGCGGTAATTCCAGTTGGCGCGAAGGCTGTAGCGCGCGCGGGTCAGGCTGGCGCCCCAACTCGCGGTACGCGGGACAAAGCCGGGAAAGTTGGATGAGGCCGGGCCGAGGAGGCGCTGCGCGCTGCCGTTGGCGAAAACCTGCACGCCGCGCGCCCACTGCGGGAGGAATGTCAGCGCCTGCTTGTAGTTAAAGCTGAGGCCCTGCATCCGGACGGTGTCCCGGATGTTGAACTGGGTAGCGACGGGGTACTTGCCGTAGACGGCGGGATCGATGCTGTAGTCCTCGAAGAATTCCGGCGAAGGATTGAAGACCGTGTTGCCGAAGAAGTTTTTGAAATCTCGGCGGAAAGCGCTGAGAGAAACCTGCCCGACGCCCTGCAGGTAATATTCGACCCGGGCGTTGAAGGTGCGCGCGCTCCACGGCTTGATGCCGATGTTACTGACGGTGATCTGATCGCCGGGCTGCTGATCCTCGGGGTCGGGCAGGATGACACCGCCGGCGTATTGGTTGTAGTCCGGCCGGCCGATGGAGGTGTAAACCGAGCCGCGCACGATGAGGTCCTCGCGCAGGTTGAAACTGGCGTTGAGGCTGGGGAACCACCGCAGGTATTCCTTCTCCGTCTGCGCGGCGCGCTCGAGGAAGGTGAGCTGCGAGATGCCCAGCGCGGTGGTGGCGATGGGCAGCGGCCGGCCGTTGGCGCCAAGACGGGGACGACCCTGCGCGTCGCGCTGCACGTTGCGGGAGAAATCCGTGAGCGGTCCCTCGGCCTCGATATTCGTCTGCTCGAGGCGCATGCCGCCGACGAGCTTCAGGCGGTTTTGGAAGAACTGCAGATCCCCGCGCAGATAGGCGGACGAGACGAGTTCCTCGGCGCGCTTGGAGAGATTGATCGGCGTGCGGTAGGCGTTGTTCGGGTTGGCGAGGGTGAAGTAGGTCGGATTCGCCAGGAATTGTCCGAAGAGCAGCTCGCTGCTGACGCCTTGGAACTTGGGGAAACCATAGTGGGGCGTGCGACTGGAGAAACTCGGGTCGAGGAACGGCGCCGCGGAGTCGGTGGCCCGGGGGGCGGCGGGCGTGCTCGCGAGCCCGTCGGAGCCCAGGAAGGTATAGGCCGGGTTGTCCACGCGCATGTCGCGCGCGGCCTGGCGGAAATCGACACCGCCCTTGAGCGCGAGCGGAACCGCCCCGAAGAAATCGCGGCGGACGTTGGCGTAGGCAGTGCGCTTGGTATCGTCGGTGCGCCGGGTGTTGGCGGTGGCGGCCGTGACGACATACGTCGAGAGCGAATACGGGTCGACGGGGTTGCCGGCGCTGTCCGTGACGGTGATGACGCGGGGCCGGAGGTAGAAGATGTCGGCGAACGACACCGTCAGGCCGGTGCGCCGCGAGGTCGTGGAGTCGAAAAAGCCGGACCCGACGTTGCGATTGTTATTCTGCGCCCGCGAGTAGGCGAAGCCGGACTCCATCTTCCAAACCGGGCCGTCGTGCCGCCAGATGAGCGACGGCATGTAGGTGAAGTTGGCGCGGTCGTTGGCCATGGTGACGAGGTCGACGAAGCCCTGGCCGGCCGTGCCTCGCGTCGAGGTGGTGGTGAAATTGCCGGGGCTGACCGCCCCGACGTCGAAGGTAAGCGCATTGTGGTTAATGAGCACATCGAAGGTCGAGGACATGAACGAAAAAGAGAAGCGGTCGTTGCGCCCGAGCTTGTAGTCCAGGGTCGCACCAAACGAGCTGCGCTTCGTATCCTTGCCGCTGTTGCGGATGGCGATGCTGGTGAGGTACGGCCGGTCGTAGGAGGTGAGCGGGAAAGTTCCGCCGTTGGTCGGCTGCTGGGCGCCGCGCCAGAAGTTCTGCATCTGGGGCTCGCCGGAATACTGGCGATTAAAGCCCGCGGAGAGGGTGAAGCCGAAATTCCTGCTCACCGGCACGACGTAGGAAAAATCGGCGCCCGGGTGAATCTTGTGGGTGGGATGGCGCGGAGCGGGCGTCCGGTGCCAGTCCTTCGCATTGTCGCGCATCATCACGTAGGTGCTGAAATTGAAGACCGGCCGCGACCGCTCGAACGAGCTGCGCGGAACCATGTTGACGGAACCGGCCAGCGCGGTGCCCTGCGATTCGGGCGTGGGCGAGAACGCGACTTCGATGCGCGAGAGGTTGTTGATCGATACCTGGTCGAGGCCGACCGAGCGGTTGGTGCCGCCGCCGCCGCCACCGACCGCGCTCGCGATGCTGAAGCCGTCCAGTGTCACCGGCACGTAGTCGCCCGGCACACCGTCGATCGAGACTTCGCGGGCGTTGCCCCCGGCGTAGTCGATGTTCACGCCCGGCAGAAATTTCAAAAACTCGGCGACGTTTCCCTCGGCGATGTCGCCAAACTCATCGGTGGCGACGACGTTTCTCATGTTGGGCGCGAAACGCTGCTCGTTGATCGCGAGGGCCGCGCCGCTCATCTCGCGCGACGCGCCCACGGTGAATGCGTCCAGCGTGACGGGCACGCCGTCCCGGGCGGATCCGGCCTGCGCCGCCAGGCTGATGTCATGCTGCACCGTCTGGCCAGCCGCGACCGTCACCGGATCGATCCGCGGCGGGAGGCCGGTATAGAAGGTTCGCACCTGCGCCGTGCCCGCCGGCACATTGGTCAGCCGAAAATAACCGTCCGCATCGGAGAACGCCTCGAGCGCGGTGCCCTCAACGGTGAGCCGGGCGCGTTCGAGATTTCCACCGGTGGCGGGATTGGACACGCGGCCTTCGATGGTGCCGGTGGGTGTTTGCGCGCGAGCCGCGAGGACACAGCCGAGGCACAACGCGACGAGCTGCATCCACCGGCGCAGCCGATGGCAGGGGGAGGAGTTACGGTTCATGGAGGGTCGAACCAACGAACGCAACTTACCCACGGAGTGCAACCGCGCCCACCGAACGGCGCCGCGCTTTGCGGTTGCGGTTCCGCCATGGGACCCACTAATCCGCTGTCGCCGGCCGCCCCACCGATGCAGCAACCACGCTTTTACCAGCAGCTCTATTTCCGCGTGCTCGTGGGCATGCTGCTGGGGATCCTGGTGGGTTACTGGGTGCCGGAGAAATCGCCGCTCGAATTTTCGCTATTCGGGCGGGACTACCATTTCACCGGGACCGATCTGAAACCGCTGAGCGACGCGTTCATTCGCGTCATCCGGATGATGATTGCGCCGGTCATCTTCACGACCGTCGTGATCGGGATTGCCGGGGTCGGCACCTTGAAACGCCTCGGCCGGATGGGACTCAAGGCGGCGATCTATTTCCAGGTGATGACGACCCTCGCGCTGCTCCTGGGCTGGGCGGTCGCGGCGGTGGTCCAGCCAGGCGTCGGCATGGATGTCGACGTGGCGACCCTGAATGTGAAGGACATCCAGCAGACCCTTTCGAACACGCAGCGCCACGACGGGTTGATGGCCTTCCTGCTCCATATCATTCCGGAGACCATCGTGGGGGCGTTCGCCCGCGGGGAAATCCTGCAGGTCCTTTTCGTTTCCGTACTCTTCGGCGTCGCAATGGCGAGCATCGGCGAGGCGAACCAACGGGTGATCCTCGCCCTCGAGCAAATATCCAAGGCTCTGATGCGGATGATTGGAATGATCATCAAGCTCGCGCCGCTGGCCGTGTTTGCGGCCATGAGCTTCACCGTTTCCAAATGGGGCCCCGACGCCCTGATTCATCAGGGGAAGATTGTCGCCTGTGTTTACGCCACCTGCCTGGGCTTCGTCCTCGTGTGCCTTGGCGTTCTGCTGCGCATAAACGGCATCAACCTCTTCAAGTTCCTGCGCTATGTACGCGATGAGCTTTTCATCGTTTTCGGCACGGCCTCGTCGGAGTCGGTGCTGCCCCGGATGATGGCGAAGCTCGAGCACCTCGGGTGCTCGAAACCGCTGGTCGGCCTCGTGCTGCCGGCCGGTTACACCTTCAATCTCCAGGGCTCCTGCATCTTCCTGACCATGGGCGCGTTTTTCATCGCGCAGGCGACGAACACGCCGCTGACCTTCGGCCAGCAGTTCGGCGTGTCCGTCGTCTGCCTGCTGACTTCCAAGAGCGCGGCGACTGTGGTGGGCAGCGCCTTCATCACCCTCGCGGCCACGCTGGCTTCGATGAAAACAATTCCGGTGGAAGGGATGGTGCTGATCCTGGGCGTGGACTGGCTGATGGCCCAGGCGCGCGCGATGACCAACATGCTGGGCAACGGCGTCGCCACCATCATCGTCGCGAAATGGGAGAATGAATTCGACGCGACGCGGGCGCAGCAGGTGTTGGACGGGAATGTGCCGGAGTTGGCACAGCGGTAACCTGCCTTCTTTCGGTAGAACTGGCGCTTGCCGCCACGCGTTTCGGACCGGTCACCCTAGTGCACCCGGATGTACACCTGCCACACCGCGAGCACAAAAAGCCCCATGGCCACGGCCATCGTCCGCCAGAACCAGCGTTCCTCCTTCAGCGCGCCTACGTCGATCAGGATCACCCGCAGCCCGTAGAATCCGTGCAGCAGGAAAAACAGCAGCAGCGCCATGTCCAGCCGCTCACCCAACTTGGAGGCGGCATGGAGATCGCCCGGCGACATCATGAAGTCCGGGTACGGCACGCGTTCATCCGCCGCCCAGCCGGTGTAAATCTTGAGCGGGATAAGCAGGAAAAGTCCGATCGCGCTGAAACGCTGGATCAGCCAGGCCCAGGTCCCGCGATAACTCTGAAGCCGTTTTTTGGTTTTTTCCATCAGGCGACCCCCATCTTGCGCAGCAACTCCGCGGTCCGTCGCTGCGCCTCGGCCTGGACATCATTCTGCAAGTTTCCGCCGTGCGCATCGATGCCGACGGTCATGGGCCCGAGCGCCTTGAATCGAAACTGCCAGATGCATTCCGGCATCAGATCTTCCCAGTA
Source organism: Opitutaceae bacterium (assembly GCA_046594805.1). Lineage (GTDB taxonomy): Bacteria > Verrucomicrobiota > Verrucomicrobiia > Opitutales > Opitutaceae > ER46. The sequence goes on from JBKJRG010000008.1 coordinate 6,104, forward strand.
GACCTTTTCGATCTCCTCAATTTGGAGCGTTTCCATCGCTGCCGCGCCACCCGTCACCGACAGGTAGACGGCGCCGTACTGCTGCATCAGCGCGGCCGATTGCTGGGACAAGCCGCCCTTACCCAGGATGGCGCGGACGCCGTAGTCACGCAGCAAGGCCTCGGTAAACCGGTCCATCCGCATCGATGTCGTCGTGCCAACTGAAACCGGCTCGTACTTTCCCGGCCCGAGTTTCCGCACGTTCGGGGCGGTGTGCAGCAGCGCCGCCCCCCGCCAATCGCACGGCGGCGCGACCTTCTGGTCGAAAATCCGGATCAGGTTTCCGTCGCGCACGCCAAACACCACGCCATCGAGCCGCACAGAATCGCCAATGCGCAGCGAGCGGACATCCGCCTCGCTCAAAGGGGTTTTGAAATGAAACTCAGACATAAGAGAATTATCTCCTGGATCAAAATCCTTCCTCAATCCTTCCGTCCGCCCAAATCCGCGCGCGGCGGCGCTCCGCGCGCCAGCATTGCATGTTCACCGCGACAGGATTGCAGGTAATGTGGGTCCAGGCCGATTCAATGTGGACGGCCAGCGCCGTGGTGTTGCCACCCAGCCCCTGGGGCCCGATCCCGGTTTGATTGATCGCCTCGTACAATTCCAATTCGAGCGCCGCGATCTCCGGGTCGGGATTCCGGGTGCCCAACGGGCGGGTGGTGGCCCTTTTCGCGAGGGTCATGCACAGGTCGGACGAGCCGCCGATGCCGACACCGACGATGGTGGGCGGGCACGGCTTCGGGCCGGCGCCAACCACCTGCTCGAGGACGAAACGCTTCACGCCATTCACCCCATCGGCCGGCACGAGCATTTTCATGAAGGACATGTTCTCGGAGCCGGAACCCTTCGGCATGAAAAGGATGTCGAGCACGTCGGAATCGCGTACGAAATCGTAATGGATGATCGGGATGCGCTCGCCCGTGTTGGTCTGCCGGTTTTCGCGCTTGAGGGGCGAGACGATACTGGAGCGGAGCGGATGCTCGCGCGTGGCGCGCTCGGTGCCGCGCACGATGGCATCGGTCAACTTCGAGCCATCCAGCCGGAGGTTGCCGCCGATCTCGACCCAATAGATCGGGATGCCGGTATCCTGGCAGACCATCATGTTTTTGTCGCGGCCCAGCTCGATCGAGGTGAGGTAGTGGGAGAAAATCCGCTTCGCGACCTCCTTGGTCTCGGTCGCCGCCGCGCGCTTGATCGCCTCGACGATGTCCGGCGGGATCTCCTTCAGCGACTTGATGTAGAGATCGCGGCAGGCTATTTCGACGAGCGCGTAAATTGAATCGGGCACATCCATGAGCAGAAGAAAAAGAATTACCCGCGCTCCGGGGTTCCGCCATGTTTTTCTCGGGTGTGCGCGGGAGCCACCGGCGACCTCGCCCGAGAGCGCGAACCACCAGACCCAAAAAGCTGGATCATCGCGTGGCCTGGTTGCTCGTGACCGACAGAAGACGGCCTTAAGGTTTGCTTCGGCTTTTTCCGATGCGTACGACTCCGCCATGCTGCAGGTTTCGGTTCGCGTCCAACGTTTCACGCCGGAGACAGACGAAAAACCCCGCTTCGAAAGCCATGTCGTGGAAGTGGGCGATCGGGCCAGCATTCTTGATGCGCTCTTCGCCCTGCAGCGCTCGGCCGTTCCCGATTTGGCTTTCCGCTTTTCCTGCCGGGTCGGCATGTGCGGCTCCTGCTCGATGGTCGTCAACGGCCGCGAGCAGCTCACCTGCAGCACGTTGGTTAAAAACATCGGGCTCAAGCTCACCATCGAGCCGCTGCGCAATCTCCCGGTGGTGCGCGATCTCGCGGTCGATCTGGCGCCGTTTTTTGCGGCCTACAAAAAGACGCTCCCGCACTTCACGCCGCGGGCGGATCTGGATCCGAATGCGTTTTTTCCCCTGCCGCATGCCAGCCGGGAATGGCAGGCGCTGAATCATCAGCCGCAATGCATCGATTGCGGCGCCTGCTACTCGGGCTGCACGCTGGTGACCCTTAATCCGCGCTACGTGGGGCCCATGGCTTTGCATCGCGCCCTCGTCCTGGTGGCGGATCCCCGCGATGGACGGCGCGAGGAACGCCTGCAGACCGTCACGCAGGAAGACGGCGCTTTCCGGTGCCACACGCTCGGCAACTGCCACGACGTCTGCCCGCGCGGGATCTCCCCCACCCACTCCATCCAGCGGCTGAAACGGCTGGCGGTGCTGGAGCAGTTTCGCGGCCTGTTCGGCCGGATTTTTGGGCGGAAGGTGTAATTCGCCGATGAGATCTCCGAGCCCCCATCTGGTAGGGCCGGCGCTTGCCGCCGCGCCGTCGCGCCGGGTACGTGATAGCCGCGACGGCATGCCGGCAAGCGGCAGCCCTACCCCCGGAAAATCTTCGGCAGCTATCTCGAGCCGTTTTGCCTAGCATGCCTGGTTCCATCACCACCGACATCCTGATCCTTGGCACCGGCGGCGCCGGGCTGATGGCGGCGTTGCATGCCCACTGGCGCGACCCCGCCCAGAAAGTCCTGCTCGTTTCTAAAGGCATGCTCGGCAAGAGCGGCTGCACGCGGATGGTGCAAGGCGGCTACAATGTAGCGTTGAACGAGAACGACTCGGTGCAGGCGCATTTCGAGGACACTGTGCGCGGCGGCGGATTCCTGAACGATCAGGACCTGGCTTGGGCGCTGGTGGAGGATGCGCCCCGGATCGTGCGCGAACTGGAGAACCGGATCGGCTGCCTCTTCGATCGCGCGCCCGATGGCCGCATCCACCAAAAGGCCTTTGCCGGCCAGACCTTCGACCGCACGGTGCACGTCGGCGACTTGACCGGGATCGAAATCATGTCGCGGCTGCGCGATCAGGTTTTCGCGTGCGACCTGCCGTGCCTGGAAAACACGCGCGGGCTGGAGCTGCTCACCTCCCGCGACGGCACGCGGGTGGTGGGCGCGGTCCTGCTCGATATCCAGACCGGCGAGTTTATCACGGTGAAAAGCAAGGCGGTCATCCTCGCGACCGGCGCCGGCCCGCTGATGTACCAGCGTTCCGCGTGCGCGCAGGAAAAAGCCGCGGACGGCATCGCCATGGCTTACCGCGCCGGCGCGCACCTGATGGACATGGAGATGGTGCAATTCCATCCGACGGGCCTCGTCGTGCCCGGCTCGCGGTTGAACGGCGCCCTGCTGGAGGAAGGCCTGCGCGGCGCCGGCGCGCATTTGTTCAATGGCCAGGGCGAGCGCTACATGGCCCGCTACGACGCGGAGAAAATGGAGCGCTCCACCCGCGACCGCGTTTCACGCGCCGGTTACCTCGAGATCATGACGGGACGCGGGACCGAAAATGGCGCCGTGCTGATTGACGTGACGCACCTCGGCGCCGCTTACGTGGAAAAGAATTTCACCGGCATGCGCGACCGCTGCCTGCGCATCGGCTACGATCTCGCGCGGGAACGCGTGGAGGTTGCGCCAACGGCCCATTTCAACATGGGCGGCGTGCGGATCGACTGCGACGGCCGCACGAATCTCGAGGGACTTTTCGCCGCGGGCGAAGATGCGGGCGGGGTGCACGGCGCGAACCGGCTCGGTGGAAATGGCGTCGCGGAATCCACCGTGTACGGCGCGCGCGTGGGGGAGTTCGTGACGGGATGGGTCGCGGGCCGATTGCACGACGACCCGCAACGCGACCGCATCGCCGCAGCCGAGTCGACGGCCGCCCGCCCGCTCGAACGAGCCGACGGCGAGAATCCCTTCGTGCTGCGGGACGAGCTGGGAAAAGTCATGTGGGAAAAAGTCGGCATCATTCGCGAAGGCGCGAAACTGCGGCAGGCGATCGCGGACATTGCGCAGCTCCGGGAGCGCGCGGAACACGCCGGCACCCCGGGCGGACGTCGGTTCAATCTCACCTGGCAGCAATCGCTCGACCTGCGGAATCTGCTGACCGCCTCCGACCTCATCGCGCGCAGCGCGCTGGCGCGCGAGGAAAGCCGCGGCGCGCATCATCGATCCGATTTCGAGCAAACGGACAACGCGAAGTGGCTCCGGAACATCTACCTCGCCCGCGAGGGCGACGGGATGAAAAGCTGGACAGTGCCGGTGAAACTGGGGCGGTTGCACGTTTAGTATACAGACGCACCGCTTTCAGGCCGGTGGCCGCGAGCGTGAGCGAGCGGATGTTCCCGCCTACCACTCGCTCACGCTCGTGGCTACGCTCGCAAATCCACTTTAGGCCAGCATCCCTGCAATATGCTCGCCGATGGCGAGGCTCGAGGTGGCGGCGGGGCTCGGCGCATTCAGCACGTGCAAGGCACCCTCGGCGCGCACAAAATTGAAATCCTCCACCAGGGTGCCGTCCGGCAGCATGGCCTGCGCGCGCACGCCGGAACCGCCCGTTTCCAGATCCTCCATCCGCAAATCGGGGACGAGCTTTTGCAACGTGCGGCAGAACCGCTCCTGGCTGAGCGACTGCGCGAACTCGAATGCGCACATCCGGCGGTGTTTCCAGAGAAACCGCCACAGCCCCGGGAACGAGAGGAACCCGCCGAGATCGCGCAGGTTGACATCGGTGAAACGATAACCCTCGCGCGCAAAGGCGAGCACCGCGTTCGGGCCCGCTTCCACGCCGCCGCGCATCAGGCGGGTGAAATGAACCCCGAGAAAAGGGAACTGCGGATCGGGACAGGGATAAATCAGGTGCTTCACCAATCCCTGCCGCTCCGGCTTCAGCCGGTAGTATTCGCCACGAAACGCGACCGTCATCAACTCGGGGCGTTCGCCCGCACTCCGGCACACGCGATCGCTGTGCAGCCCGGCGCAGTTGACGATGAATTTGGCGGTGACTTCGCCGCGGGGCGTGTCGAGCACCCATTCGTTGCCGCGGCGCTTCGACGCCGTGACTTTGGCGTCGGTCTGAATCGTCCCGCCGAGTTCCTGGATTTTTCGTGCCAGCGCCGCGACGACTCCCGCGTAATCCACGATCCCTTCCTCCGGCACGTGCAGCGCCGCCAAGCCGTCGGCATGCGGCTCGATCTGCCGAAACGCCGCAGGTTCCAGCCAGCGCAGTCCGCTGAGCCCGTTGGCCGTTCCGCGCTGTTGCAGGCCCTTGAGCCGCGTCACGGCGGATTCGGTGGAAGCCACGACGAGCTTGCCGCACACATCATGCCGGACGTCGTTCTCGCGGCAAAACTGCACCATCTGCCGAACCCCGGCTACGGCCAGCCGCGCCTTGTGCGACCCGGGCCGGTAATGCAGCCCGCAGTGCAGGACGCCGCTGTTGTGGGTGCTTTGATGCCGGCCCACGCCGGCCTCTTTCTCGAGGAGGACCACCTTCGTCTGCGGCGCGCGCTGCAATATCCGCCAAGCGGTCGCGAGGCCAACCAGTCCGCCGCCAATGATGGTGAAGTTATCCGAGATCACGCGAGAGCGGACAACGAAGTGGGCGGGCGGACCGCAGGCAATGGCGAATGCACTTGGGGTTGTAGGGGCGTCGCTTGACGACGCCCGTGCGATCCGCCTCACGTTCTTCGCGGGCGTCGTCAAGCGACGCTCTGGGGTTTGGCCAATTCCAGCGTCTTAGGCGGCCGCCTGTTGGACGGCGTGAGCGAGGCTGAACGCGCCGTCCCACTCGGCGAGCAAGTCCGCGCGGGCGGCGAGCTGGCCGCGCAGCGTGGTGACCAAGTCGAGGCAGGAAG
>JBKJRG010000118.1:0-3169 GCA_046594805.1 Opitutaceae bacterium
GATGCGTGCCGGCGTCATGGAGGCGATCGTGCGGCTGTCGGACTTCACCTCGAAATGGTCGAGGAGCATGCCCAGGTAGGCGTCGTGATACGGCCACGACCCGAACAGATCGGTCCACGCGGCGTCGAGGCGGACACGGTCCGCGCCGTCGACGATGTTGCGTGTGAAGAAGTCGTCGATCCGCTGGTACTTGACCTTCGTGACGAAGGCGTCGTGCTCGGGGCTGTTGTAGGTGTTGTCGAAGGGCGGCGGCACCGGATCCTTGTCCGCCGGATTCGCCTCGCCGTGGGAATTCGGCGGCAGCAGCGACACGTATTCCGCCATCCCTGCCCGGAACGCCTTGTTCCCGGCGCTCGTGGGATCGCCGAGAAACGTGCGGGCCTGGGCACCGCGCAACGGAATCTCCAACCGGTCCGAGACCACGATTCGCACGACCCCGTTGCGGTTCGCTCCCAGTTCCGCGTCCACCTCGAGTTCGGTGCTTACTCCGGGGGCCGGACTGAGCTCGAACGACACGGTGCCAGTTGTCGCAAAATCCTCCGGACCCATGACGGACGCATCCGGACTGGTGCCGAACTTCAGCGATGCGGCGACCTCGGCCGGCAAAAGCGAGCGCAGCGGCTGGCTGGAAAGAATCGGACCCGACGGGGCCCGGCCCCGTCCCTGGCCAGCGGCCGCGGCCACCGCGGTCACGCCCGGCTCGGGAGCGCCCCGGCCGGCACCGGCGGCCCGCGTGACCACGCGTGGGTTCCGCCAGAGAACGACGGGATTCACGCCGGGGCTCGGGTTCAGGTTCGCGAACGTCAGGAAAACCTTGATCGACCCGGCGGGCGTCGCGACGGGAGCGCCGCGTTCCCCGCGGCCGCCGCGGCCACCCACGCTGTGGGAATAATGGCGCGTCGGCTCGACCTTCAGCGAAGTATCATCGAAGATCAGCGGGCTTTCGTCCCCCGCGCCACCGGCGGCCACATCCCCGCGGGCAAAAAACCAGCTCGGCCAGGTCGTGAGGTGCTTGGTGAGGGCGTCACATCCGGCGCGGGCCTGCGCGAGCGCGGCGGTGACATCGGCGGTCGGCGTCGGCAGGGCCCGCCAGCGCTCGACCATTTCGCGGGTGGGATAGCCGAGGACCGGCTGGTTGACCACCGCCCACACGTGCTCCGCGAAGCGCCCGGTGATGCCCTCCTGCGCGGCGAGGTCCCGCAGGTTTGCCTTCGGATCGCGCAGGGCGACCCGCTGCTGGAAGTACCAAGCCACGTAGAAGGCCTTGGCGTAACGTTCCAGGCCGAAGGGCCGTCCTCCCTCGCCGGATACAACGCGGAAGCCCTTGCTGGCATAGAGCTCGCTAATCCGGCTGAGCGCGGACAACTCCAGGCCCGTCCGGCCCGGGTCGGCATGCAACTCCAGCGGCCCCGACCCGATCACCGCATGATCCGCCACCCGCTTGGCCGCTTCGAGATAGCGCTCGATGCTGGCGTCCTCCACGAACTGGACATCGCCGAAGTTCGTGAATCCCTCGCCGCCGACCGAGTCACTCGAGGCATCGATCCCCGCCGCGATGTCGATGCCGGTCAGGTCGCGGATGACGTAGGCATATTCGCCGCTGGTCAGCCGTCGCACCGTGACCCGGCCCGGCTCGCCGGCGTGATTCGCCTCATAGGTTTTCAACGCGGTGCGGACCCATGCCGCCGCCGCCTTGCGCTCGGGATCCGTCGGCTTCCGGTCGGCGTCGGACGGAGGCATCTCCGCGGTCTCGAGCATCTCCGCGACCTTCTCCCACTCTTCGCCGTGCAGCCCGACTGAAGGCTGGCCGAGCATCCGCTCGAGGCTCACGCCCGCCTTGGAATCCTGGGCGCCATGGCATTCGAAACAGTATTTCTGAAATAGCGGCGGCGAGTTCGTCGCGAGGGCAGAAACCCTGGCGGTGGGCGTTTGGGCGCCGAACGCCGACGCCATTCCCAGCGGCACCCAGAGACATGGCCACAGCCGTATCATACGGCTCAGGGTCGGAAAACAGAGGGCCGGTGCGCAAAACAAATCAGCCCGCGGAGCGCGCGCGGGTTGAGCAGGAAGCCAGGAGAATCCAAATCCTCGATCTTTGTCACGGAGGGCACGGAGCGCGGCCCACGGAGAGCACAGAGCCGGAACAAGGCATGGGGCTCGGATTCAAACCAAAGTCTGGCGGATTGGACCGTGACCTCCGTGTCCTCTCCGTGAACTCTGTGACCCGGCTTGAGTCTGGATGGCAGGCTCGCGCGAAGGCGCGAAAAAAATGGCAGCGGAATTCAGAAGCCAGTAGCGTTCCCCGGTTTCCTGGCTTCTGAATTAATCCGAACGTGAGGCGGCGAGGGCGCCGCATCCCCATTTGACGGGGGTCGTTAATGAAATCCGAAAAGAAAAGCGGCCGATGGAGCCGGGGCGCCCCCGTCCCGGGGTTTGCTTCCGGTTGTAGGCACCGTTGATTGCTTCGCGGCTTCGCGCCTTCGCGTGAGCGGATTGTCCGGGTGGTTCCAACTCAAAACCTCCGCGAGCGCCGCGCTCGCGCCATTTCTGCTTGCCGTTCAGTTTTGCGCGGGCGTAGTAGTCCCGCTCTGACGGTTTCGCCGCAGGTCTCCGGGGACGGACAGCCCATCCTCCGTGCCTGCGATGTTTCCGGAACAGCGCGACAGTGAAGCGGTTGCCCGGGTGGTGGAATTGGTAGACACGCAGGTCTCAGAAGCCTGTACTTAACCGTGTGGGGGTTCGAGTCCCCCCTCGGGCACCATCCTTCGCTCGTCGCAGGCAGCGTGCTCGCCTCCGTTCACTATCTCCGTGACCCAGGTTGAGTTGGATGGCAGGCTCACGCGAAGTCGCGAAAAAATGGCAGAGGAATTCAGAAGCCAGGAGCCAGGAGAAATCCCAATCGTCGATCTTTGTCATGGAGAGCACGGACCCGAACCCTTTCCTGGTTTCATGGCTTCTGAATTAATCGGAATTGATAACGCCAGCCGCGCCAGCGTTGGCCGCGACCTATAGCCGCGACCTTTTCCCACGCCGCCCAGAGGGTGCGCGGAGCGTAGAGCTTGTCGATTAGGCTGTGCCAGACGCCGTTCTTCGGCCCCCTTTGAGGGCTTCCAGCATGCGTTCCGTCCAAACCGCCCGTTCCACCCACGGCCAGCGGCCGCGGATGTCT
>JBKJRG010000308.1:0-4686 GCA_046594805.1 Opitutaceae bacterium
TGGGTCGCGATTGCCGATTTTCCCGTCCCCGAAGGTCCGGACACCAGCACGCTGTCGCCTTCCAGAATGCCCCCGCCCATCATCTGATCCAGTTCGGGAATACCGATGGACATCCGCCGCCGTTGGAGCGATCTCGCCTTTTTCTCGCCCAGGCCCAGCGTCCGCGAGAAGGCTTGCAACCCGCCATCGCCAATGCGGACGGTGTGCAAACCCGGCACCGATTCCTGCCCGCGCAGCTTCATGATTTGCAGCTTTCGCACCACGGAATTTCGCTCCGCATTTTGGGTGAGCCAGAAAAGGCCGTCGGCCACGGTGAACACGGGATTGTTGCGCATCTCCCCGTCGGAATATTCGCCGATCAGAAACGTGGTGGCCTGCCAGCTGGTCAAAAGGAGAGCCAGGCGCTGGACGAAGGCTTGCATTTCCAGCTCGTTTGCATCGCCCAATGCTTTGCGTGTAACGCTGCGGAAGGAGTCCACCACGACGATGCCGGGATTGGTCGCCTCCACTTCCCGGGTAATTTCCTCCAGCACCCCGCCCAAATTTTTTTCCAGCACCACATCAGTCAAGTTGATAAAGCGGATGGCCTTGTTCAATTTGGCCGGATCGAAGAAGGAATATTGCTGCTGGTAGCGCAGCATTTTCAGGGCGGGTTCGCCGAGCACGGTGAAGTAAAGCGCCGGTTTCTGCGGCGTCGCATTGGCGAAGACGATTTGATGCGCCAGCGTGGTCTTGCCGCAACCCGGCGCGCCCGCGATGATGTTGAAGGAGAATTCCGGCAGCCCGCCGCCCAGGATTTCATCGAGGCCGCGCACGCCGGTCGTGAGCTGGTGGATTTTCACCTTCGGCCGCTGATTCACTTGCTTCGGCGTCATCCGGGCCGGGACTTTGTTTTTTTTCATGGCGTTTCGCAGTTTCAAAACTTGAGGTCGTCGAAGTCCGCTTTCGGCCACGCGCCCAGGATCAGCCTGAGCGTGAGCGCCAGGCCGATAAAAGTCACCAGCAGTCCGAGCAATTGCGCCACGAGCTCGACTTCGCCCCGGGCAATCGCGTCCCGGTCCAGGTTCTCCTCCAGCTCTTCCAGCCCTTCCAGTGATCCGTCGGCTTTGATGTGCAGCGCGCGCAGCCAGGCCACCTCCGTGTTGGCCAGCGCCAGCGCTCGTGAAAAGAGCGCGCGAAATCCGCCGACGCCCATGAGCTTGGCCAGGGGACCGCGCAGCTTCTCGACCACCTGAAAGGCCGCGGAATCTTTTGCGCCGCCGGGTTTGCGCGACGCGATTTCGTAGGCCAGAAGCCGTCTGGCAAATACCTTTAAATCGAGTGTGGCGCTGACTGGCATGTTTTTAGAACAAAGCGCGCCCTCTCTCTCGGAATCGCGGATTGTCGAGGTGATGCGAGTTAACGTTTTCGCACGCGCTTGTACTATAAATAGTTAGGAGGCGCGCCGCAACCTTGAAAATCATTTGGCATGGGCATTCGGTTCCTCCGGTAACGTGTTACCAATCTCTTGGAGTCGTGCTTTTCACTGGCCGCCGCCTGGGCCGCCTCATCGGGCGGCCTTTGTTGTTTTCCGGCACCCAGCCTTGGGCCGCGCCGTGCGGTTTCGACTTCTTCCACCTCCGGTCTCCTCCGTCTTCTCTGCCATGACTCTCACTTCACTCGGCTGGGATGAATTCTTTGCGATTCCCTTCCACCCTTTTTCCTCCGACGGCTTCCTGCCGGCGCGCGGCGCGCTGGAACACAAGCACGTTTTCGAGCTGCTGTCCTCCGACCGCGAATACACCTGCAACGCGAGCAGGCCTACGCCAGGATTCACAGGATTAAAGACAGGATTATCCGGACTCGTTCGTGCACGCAAAAGTTTCGCACGCGTTGACGCGCCCCGCGCCAGCTGATTCGGTTCGCCCATGTTCATCATCATCGGAGGCGACGGCAAGGAATACGGTCCGGTGACGGCCGACCAAATCCGCTCCTGGATCACGGGCGGTCGGGCGAATCTCGATACGAAGGCCAAGGCGGCTGGCACCGAGGAATGGCGCCGGCTCGGGGATCATGCCGAGTTCGCCGGGGCATCCGTTTCGCCGCCCGTGATGTCGGCTGCCGGCACCATGGCGTTGGCAGAGGGGGCGGAGTTCGCCGGGCGCGGCAACCGGCTGGGCGCCTGGTTCATCGATAACGCCATCGCCTTTGTCCTCTGCCTGCCGGGCCTGCTGCTGGCGGGCACCTCCGTGTTGAAGTCCATCGCAGCGGGCCAGCGAAATCCGGAAAACATGGATACCGCCCGTCTTCTCATGGGATTTGGCGTGATGGGAGTGGCGTTGCTGGCCCTGGCCATCGTCCAGATTTGGATGCTGTCCACGCGCGGCCAGACCCTGGGCAAGCGGATGCTCGCCATCCGGATCGTGCGCTTCACCGACGGCGGCAATCCCGGTTTCCTTCATGCGGTGCTGCTGCGGGGATTCGTGCCCGGCGTAATCGGGGCGATTCCGTATATCGGCTGGATTTTCACCATCGTGAACATCTGTTTCATTTTCCGGGACGACCAGCGCTGTCTCCACGATCTGATGGCCGGCACCCGGGTAGTGAAGGTCTGAGCGCAGCCCGTGCAGCCGGGCGACGTAGCAGCCGAGGTAACGAGGCGCGTTTCCCCCCAGATGTAGGGCTGGCGCTCGCCGCTCCCGCGCCTGCGGGACCGCGCGGCGAATGTCATACGAATTCCGCGTCTCGCGGATGGGCCGTACCTTATTTCGGGTATTCGAGCGAGTTGCCTGACCGCTATCTGCGGCCGGAAAGGATGGGATGAAAAACATGCCCAGGGACAACAACGCAGAAATCGAGTCCGTGCTCACGCGAAGCCGCGAAGCGCGCGAAAACTTCGCGGCTTCGCGACTTCGCGTGAATCACGATCGCGACGAAAAAACAAAATAGTCCATTTCACAACCTCGCCAACGTATTCATTACCTGACCTCACCGCGGCCGATAATGTGTGAACCCGGTCACACCACCCGGTCCACCATCGGTTCATTGCGCGTGAAAGCGGCGAGATTGCGCAGGAAGTGATTCACGATCGCCGTGTCCTGGTCGTGGCGGCCGCCCGCCGTGTGCGGCGTGATATGGCAATTGGGCATGGCCCAAAACGGGTGACCCGGCGGCAGCGGCTCGGTTTCGAACACGTCCAGATACGCCTCGCCAATCCGGCCGGAACGCAGCGCCTCCAGCAGTGCCGTCTCGTCGACGGTCGAGCCGCGCCCCACATTGTAGAACCGCGCGCCCGGTTTCACGCAGGCCAGCCGGCGGGCGTTGACGTAATTTCGCGTGCTTGCGTTGTCGGGCAGGATGTTGACGACATGGTCGGCCTCCGCGAGCGCCGTGCTCACGTGCTCCTCCGGGATAATCCTCACCCCGCGTTCGCTGCGCGTCTGGCGGCGCACCGCGGTGAGGTTCAGGCCGAACGGCGCCAGCAATTCCGCCAGCCGCCGCCCAATCGCGCCGAACCCTAGCAGAAGGACGCTCTGCCCGGTCAGGAGTCGCGAATCATAACGGCGCTCCGCGTAGTGCCACGAACGATCTGCCAGCTGATCGCGATAGGACGGCAGCAGCCGCCGGCCGAGGGCCAGCATCATGGCGAGCACGTGCTGCGCGCAGGGATCGGCGAACACCTGCGAGACATTCGAAAATGCCGCGCCGCGCGCGCGGAACGCCTCGCGAAACTCCGGCGTGTCGTAACGCGTGTAGCCCGCCGTCGTGACCTCAACCCAGCGCAGCCGCTCGTGCGCCAGACACTGCGCTGGATCGGGCTGGCCGAAGGCGATGTCCGCCCGGGGCAAATCCGGGTCGGGCTGGCCTGCGACCAGGACGGACGCGGACGACTGCGAAGAAATAATGAGCCGGTGCTCGCGCGTGCCCTCGACCAGCAGTCGCGTGTCGGCATCGGAAAACTTGGCGTTGCACCAGAGGGTGAGAGTCATGGGAGAAAGAAAACGGAAACAACAGCGGAGCCTCTGAAAAAAAGAGCCTCGTCAGCAGATTCTGTGGATGAAGCAGCATCTCGTGGCTGAGCAGCCGCGATTTCCAGGCAAGGGGATGGTGAGGGAAAAGTCATGGAGGAACGCTAATCTCCGCTAATCAATTTCAGCCCGAGATGAACTCTGAGATCGTGATGAGCGTTTATTAGCGAAGCATTAGCGTTCCCTCCTGCCGTGGTTTTTCCGCCTGCCGCTTTCATTCCCCTTCGGAGAATTCGCAGAGCGTATGCACGGGGAGCCCCGCTGCCCGCAACTTCGCCGAGCCGCCCAGCTCCGGCAGATCGATCACCGCGGCCACCCCCACCACCTCGCCACCGAGCTGGCGGAACAGCAATGCGGCCGCGAGCAGCGTTCCGCCGGTCGCGATCAGGTCGTCCACGATGACAACCCGATCGCCCGGCTGGCAGGCATCGGCATGGATTTCAATCGTGGCGGAGCCATATTCGAGCGCGTAGTCGGTCGCGATGGTCTTGAAGGGCAGCTTGCCCTTTTTGCGCACGAGCGCGAACGGCGTGTGAGTGGCATACGCCACGGCGCCGCCGAGGATGAAGCCGCGCGCGTCCACCGCCGCCACCCGACCGGCCTGCAACCGGGTGCATTCGGCCGCGAGCGCGCGCACAATCGCGCGAAAGGCGTCGGGATCGCCAAAGAGCGTCGTGAC
>JBKJRG010000501.1:0-8670 GCA_046594805.1 Opitutaceae bacterium
CTGCGGGCCGCCGTTCGCCGGCGCGGGAGCGTCGGCCGGGCCCACCGCGTGGGCGGTGCGGCTGAGCAGCGCCAGCATGTTCTCGAAGCTTTCCAGGTTCGACGCGCTGCGGAACAAGCCGGTGCAAATCTGCAGCCGCACGTTGTTCATCAGCTCCTCGAAATACTTGTAGGCCTCGCCCTTGTACTCCACCAGCGGATCCTTCTGGCCATAGCTGCGGAGCCCGATCGAGCGCCGGAGTTCCTCCATCTCCGTCAGGTGCTCCTGCCAGTGGTGATCGATCGCATTGATCACCACGTAGCGCTCGAGCGAGCCGAGCGCCTCCGGAATCTCCACCGATTCCTTGACCGAGTAGGACGCCTTGATCTTCTCCAGCAAGAGGGCGACCAGCACGTTCGCGTCGGTGCCCTTCAGCTCCTCGACCTTGATGCTGATCGGGAAATGCTGGTTCAGCCAGCCGACCAGGCTCTCGATCGAGGTCTGGGTCGGGCCGACCTTCTCGCCGAAGCCGGCCACCTCGAGCCGCGTCTGCAACTCCTCCTCGATCTGCTCGAAGATGATCGCCTTGGGGCGCTCCGCGTGAATCGCAGCATTGCGGATGCCGTACACGACTTCGCGCTGCTGGTTGAGCACGTCGTCGTACTGCAGCAGCCGCTTGCGGATCGAGTAATTCTGCTGCTCGACCTTTTTCTGGGCGCTCTCGATCGAGCGGTTGAGCCACGGGTGCTCCAGCTCCTCGCCTTCCTGCATCGAGCCTTCCATCAGCTTCGACGCCAGGTTGCCCTGGAGAAAAAGCCGCATCAGGTCGTCCTCCAGCGAGAGATAAAACTTGGTGAGACCGGGATCGCCCTGGCGGGAACAGCGGCCGCGCAACTGCCGGTCGATGCGCCGCGATTCGTGGCGCTCGGTGCCGATGACATAGAGCCCGCCCAGCTCGCGCACGCCCTCGCCCAGTTTGATGTCGGTCCCGCGACCCGCCATGTTGGTCGCGATGGTGACCGAGCCGCGCTGGCCGGCACGCGCCACGATATCCGCCTCCTGCTCGTGGAACTTCGCGTTGAGGACCGTATGAATCACACCCGTCCGCCGGAGCATGCGCGAAAGCACCTCGGACGACTCGACGCTCACCGTGCCCACCAGCACCGGCTGGCCGCGCTTGTTGGCCTGCTCGATCTCGCCGACCACGGCGGTGAACTTGTCGCGCCGCGTTTTGAAGATGGAGTCGTTCCGATCGACGCGAATGCACGGCTTGTTGGTGGGGATGACCTGCACCGAAAGCCGGTAGATGTCGTTGAACTCCGTCGCCTCGGTTTCCGCCGTGCCCGTCATGCCCGCGAGCTTGTCGTACATCCGGAAGTAATTCTGGATGGTGATGGTCGCGTAAGTCCGCGTTTCGCGCTCGATGCTGACGTTCTCCTTCGCCTCGACCGCCTGGTGCAGGCCATCGGACCAGCGGCGGCCCGGCATGACGCGGCCGGTGTTTTCGTCGACGATCAGCACCTTGCCATCGGGGGTGACGACGTACTCGACGTCGCGCTCGTAGAGCGAATAGGCCCGCAGCAGCTGCGAGATGGCGTGGATTTCCTCCGAGACGATCGCGTAACGCGTCTGGGACGCGAGCTTGCGCTCCTCGCGCTGCTCCGGGGTGAAGTTCGTGTCCTTGTCGAGATCGCTGAACTCGGTCGCGAGATCCGGCAGCATGAAACCATCGGGATCGTCCGGCCGCAGCTTGTTGCGGCCAATCTCGGTCAGGTCGGCCTGGTGCTGGCGCTCATCGATGACGAAGAGCAAATCCTCCTTCAGGCGGTAGAGCTCCTCCTTGTTCAGGTCGGAATTGAGCTCGGTTTCCATCTTGTCGAGCAGCTTGCGCCACTCGCCGTTCTCAAAGAGCCGGAGCAGTTGCTTGTTCTTCGGATGGCCCATCTTCACCTGGAGCATTTTCCGCGCGGCCTCGGTCTTGTCGTCGTTGGTCGCGCCGGGCTTTTCCAGAAGCTCCTTCGCCTCGGTGATGATCTTGTTGCACAGCCGGGTCTGGTCGGAGACGAGCTTGTCGACCGGCGGCCGCAGCTTGGTGAACGGCTGCTCCCGCTCGATCGGCGCCGGCCCGGAGATAATCAGGGGCGTGCGCGCCTCGTCGACGAGGATGGAATCGATTTCATCCACGATGCAGAACCAGTAGTCCCGCTGGACCTGGTCCTCCTGGCGCGTGGCCATGCCGTTGTCGCGGAGGTAGTCGAAACCGAACTCACTCGCGGTCCCGTACGTGATGTCCCGGCCATACATCTCGCGCCGGACATCTGGCGCCATTTGCTGCTGGATACAACCGACGCTGATCCCCAGGAACGTGTAGAGGTGGCCCATCCATTCGGAATCGCGGCGGGCGAGGTAGTCGTTGACCGTGACGAGCTGGGTGTTCCGGCCGGTGAGCGAGTTGAGGTACAACGGGAGGGTCGAGACGAGGGTCTTGCCTTCGCCGGTCGCCATTTCCGCGATCCGCCCCTGATGGATGGCGATGCCGCCAATCAACTGGACGTCGAAATGAATCATGTCCCACGTCAGCTCATGATCGCACACCAGGATCTTCCGGCCGAAGAGCCGCCGGGCGGCGTTTTTGACCGTCGCGAACGCCTCCGGCAGGACTTCCTCGAGCGCGGCCCGTTTGTCGGCGGCCGCGGCCAGCCGGGCGCGAAACTCCTCGGTCTTGCCCCGCAACTGTTCGTCGGTAAGCGTCTGGTATTGCTGCTCGATTTCGTTGATCCGCGCGACAGTCGGCCGGGCTTTTTCGAGGAATTTCTTGTAGTGCCGCCCAGAAAAGCGTTTGAGAAGAAACGAGAGCATGAAGGGCCGAGACCATAGCCCCGCCCCCCCCCTTGGCAAATGGCAAATGCCAGTGCAGCCGCACCTGATTGGCGCGGCGAGCACGACTCCTGCTTAAGCGCCTACCATGCCCGCCGCCGACCCCCTTTCCACCCCCCGGAGCGATGCCGATGTCCACGGCTATGCGGCGGAGGGGTTCTTCGACGAGATGTTTTTGCCGGACGGGATGCTCCGGCCCCATTACCGGAAGTTCGCGACCTGCTTCGGCACCGTGCCCCGCGAGGATTGGGAATCGAAGCGGCACGCGGTGGACGCGCTGTTCCTGCGCCAGGGCATCACCTTCAACGTGTATGGCGACTCGCAGGGCACGGAGCGGATCTTCCCCTTCGACCTGATGCCGCGGATTATTGCGGCGGCGGAGTGGGAGAAGCTCGAAGCCGGCCTGGTGCAGCGCATCACGGCGCTGAACCTTTTCCTCCACGACATCTACCACGAGCAGCGGATCCTGAAGGATGGGATTATCCCACCGTACTACGTTCTCTCGGCAAAACATTTCCGGCGGGAGTTCGTGAACTTCCGCGTGCCGGGCGATATCTACATCCATATCTGCGGCACCGATCTCATCCGGGGCGCCGATGGCCAGTACATGGTGCTGGAGGACAACGCGCGCTCGCCTTCGGGCGTCAGCTACATGATCGAGAACCGGCGCGCGATGAAGCGCACGTTTCCGGATTTCTTCGAGGCGACCGGCGTCCGGCCGGTGGACAATTATCCCGCCGAGCTGCTGAGCGTACTGCGGCATATCTCCCCGCCGGGGGTCAGCGATCCGACCATCGTCCTGCTCACGCCCGGCGCGTATAATTCCGCCTACTTCGAGCACACCTATCTCGCCCGCCAGATGGGCATCGAGATCGTGGAGGGCCGCGATCTGCTCGTCCGCGATCAACATGTGTTCATGCGGACGACGAAAGGCCTGCAGCCCGTGCACGTCATCTACCGGCGGATCGACGATGACTTTCTCGATCCGACCGTGTTTCGCCCGGATTCGGCCCTCGGCGTCGCCGGGTTGGTTCACGCCTATCGCGCGGGAAACGTCTCGCTGGCCAATTCGATCGGCACGGGCGTGGCGGATGACAAGGTGATGTATTATTTTGTCCCGCGCATCATCAAGTACTACCTCGACCAGGATCCGTTGATCCCAAACGTGCCGACGTTTCTCGCCAGCGAGGATTCCGATCGGTCGCACATCCTGGCCAACCTGGACAAACTGGTGGTCAAGGCCGCCAACGAGGCGGGCGGTTACGGGATGCTGATGGGCCCGCAGGCGAGCGCCGAGGAGCGCGAGGATTTTCGGCGGCGGATCGAGGCGGACCCGCGCAATTACATCGCGCAGCCGATGATCTCGCTCTCGCGGCATCCCACCTTCATCACCGACACCGGCACGCTCGAGGGCCGGCATGTCGATTTGCGGCCCTACGTGCTCTACGGGAAGAAAACCACCATCGTCCCCGGCGGCCTCACGCGCGTCGCGCTCCGTCGCGGCTCGCTCGTGGTCAACTCTTCCCAAGGCGGTGGCAGCAAGGACACGTGGGTCCTCTATGCCGATGAGTGAGCCAATTTTTGATTTACGATTTATGATTGATGATTGGCTCGCCCACTCGTCCTCGGGTTCCGACCCGCGGTTCTGCGCAATCGTAAATCATAAATCGTAAATCATAAATGCTATCGCGCGTCGCCAACTGCCTCTACTGGATGAGCCGCTACCTCGAGCGGGCGGACAACACCGCGCGGCTGGTCGACGTCAACCTCCAGCTCCTCCTCGACCAGCGCACGCTCGATGCCAAGGCCCTCGCCGGTTACTGGCTGCCCATCGTGCACAGCGCCGGCGACGAGGAACTCTTCAGCGCGCTCCATTCCAAGGCGACGGCGGCGAGCGTGACGGAATTCCTCGTTTTCCAGCCGCAAAACTCAAACTCGATTCTCAGCTCCATCGCACAATCACGGGAAAACGCGCGGATGGTGCGCGACCAAATCACCCTCGAGCTCTGGGAGGAATTGAACCGGCTCTACCTTTTCCTGCACACGCCCAAGGCGCGCAAAATGCTTCGCTCCAGCGGCGTCGAGTTCTTTCAGGAAATCAAGGCCAGCTCGCTCCACCTGCAGGGCCTGATCCACGCGACCGTGCCGCACAACCAGGGCTGGCACTTCATGCAGGCGGGCAAATACCTCGAGCGCGCCGACAAGACTTCGCGCATCCTCGACGTACGGCACGAGGCGTTTCCCGAGCGGGGTGCGCCGGCCGCCACCACCCAGTCCGATGCACTCGAATGGGCCGCCGTGCTGCGCTCCTGCAGCGCATGGGATGCCTACAAATCCGTCCATGGCGCCGAGGTGCTCCCGGCGCGGGTGGCCGAATTCCTGCTGCTCTCCGACGACTTTCCGCGCTCGGTGCGATTCTGCGTCCAGGAGCTCAATTCCGATTTGCGCTGCATTTCCGGTGTGTCGGAAGGCCGCTTTTCCAATGACGCGGAGAAGCTCGCCGGGCGGCTGCTCGCCGAATTGCAGTTCGGCACCATTGACGAAATTTTCGACGCCGGCCTGCATGCGTATATCGATATCCTGCAAACCCAGCTGAACGCCATCGGCGCCGCGCTCTTCCAAGCCTACATCTTCCAGCCCTTCCTCACGCCGGACAGCGAGCAGCTCCAGCAACAAGAGGAGCAGCAACAGCAGCCGCGCACCGCGGCGTTCGGCCGATGAAGCTGCAGGTCTACCACCGCACGTATTACCTGTACGGTTCGCCGGTCAAAGACAGCTTCAACGAGGCGCGGCTGCGGCCCGCCTCCGAGGACGGCCAGACCTGCCATCGATTTGTGCTCAAGGTCCTGCCCGCGACGCGGCTGACGCACTATCTGGATTTCCAGAGGAATTACGTGCACCTCTTCGATATCAGCGAGCCGCACCGCGAACTCACGGTCGAGGCGGTTTCCACCGTGACGACCACCGCGGAACGCGTGCTCGCGGCCGACCACGGCACGACCCCGCTGACGGACATGCCCGCCTGTGGGAAACTCGAGGGCTGCCACGATTTCCTCCAGACGAGCCGCTATGTCGATCAATCGCCCGATGTCTGGCGGCTCGGCGTCGACATCACCAGCGGCCAGACCGATGCGTGGCACGCGGCGCAGGCGATCATGCATTATATCAACCGGGAGTTCGTCTACAAATCCGGCTCGACGCAGGTGCACACCCTGATGAGCGAGGTGGTGAAGGTGCGGCGCGGGGTCTGCCAGGATTTCGCCCACGTGATGATTGGAATTTGCCGCGCGCTGAAAATCCCGGCGCGGTACGTCAGCGGCTACCTCTACAACGGACCGGTCGAGCACCTGCGCGGTTCGCAGGCCAGCCATGCCTGGGTGGAGGTTTTCCTGCCCAAGCTCGGCTGGCGCGGTCTCGATCCCACCAACGATCGCCAGCCGGACGAGCACTACGTGAAGATCGGGGTCGGTCGCGATTACTCCGACGTCTCGCCCCTGCGCGGCACGTACCGCGGGACCGCGCAGCGCAAGATGAGCGTCGAAGTGCTGGTCACCTCGCTCGACCAGCCGGCGAACGTGACGTAGCCCGGAGCGCCCACGCATCCATGAGTGATTTGTAGGGGCGTCGCTTGCCGACGCCCGCGCACACCCCGACCGCCGCCACCCGAGAGTCATCAAGCGGAGCCCCGACACCCTGACTCGCCCCCTCACACCTGCACACGAAAATACGCGATCGTCCGCTGCAAGCCTTCCTCGAGCGGCACCTTCGGCTCCCACTTCAGGACTTTTTTCGCCAGGGAAATATCGGGCCGCCGCTGCTTGGGATCATCGGAGGGCAGCGGCTTGTGCACGATCTTCGATTTGCCGCCGACCAGCTTCAAGGTGAGCTCCGCCAGCTGCAGCATCGTGAACTCGCCCGGGTTCCCGAGGTTCATCGGGCCGACCGTTTCAGTCTGCGCCATGAAACGGAGAAAGCCCTCGATCAAATCGTCGACGTAGCAGAATGAGCGCGTCTGCGTGCCGTCCCCGTAGATCGTGATGTCGTCGCCCTTGAGCGCCTGCACGATGAAGTTCGAGACCACCCGGCCGTCGTTGGGGTGCATCCGCGGGCCGTAGGTGTTGAAGATGCGGATGACGCGAATATCGATTTTGTTTTCCCGGTGGTAGTCGAAGAAGAGCGTCTCGGCACAGCGCTTGCCCTCGTCGTAGCAGGAGCGTTTGCCGATCGGGTTCACATTGCCCCAGTAACTCTCCGGCTGCGGATGCACCGCCGGATCGCCATAGACTTCGCTCGTGCTGGCCTGGAACACCCGCGCCCGCACCCGCTTCGCCAGCCCAAGGCAATTGATCGCGCCCTGGACCGGCGTCTTGATCGTCTTGATCGGATTGAACTGGTAGTGCGGCGGCGAGGCCGGGCAGGCGAGGTTGTAGATCTGGTCCACCTCGAACTTGAACGGATCGATGATATCGTGGCGGACGAACTCGAAACGCGGGTTCGCCAGCAGGTGCGCGATGTTCGATTTCTGGCCGGTGAAGAGGTTGTCGATGCAGACCACTTCGTTGCCCTCCTGGATCAGTCGATCGCAAAGGTGGGAGCCCAAAAACCCGGCGCCACCGGTGACAAGAATGCGCATACGCGCGCCACCGTGGGAGATCGCGGCGGGTATTTCCAGCAAAAGTGACGCGACGACCCGCCGAGCCGCTCCGGGTTCCGCGGGGTGACGCAACTTTTTAGTTTGTCGCCGCCCGCCGCCGCCTTAATTCCGCACCTCCCGGAATCCTCCGGGAATCAAACCTCCTATGAAAAAGACCAGGAAAATCACCCTCGCGCTCGGCCTGCTCGTCGCCGGCGCGGGTTTTGCCCAAACGTCCGCCACGAGCGGCCTCCTCGGTCAGAGCTACGCCGAATTCTTTCTCGGCGGGCAGGACATCAAGTTCCTCTCCGATCACGCCTATAACGGCGGGGCCGCCATCAACACCGTGCTCGTGCCGTCGGCGCTGGATGCCGGCCTGAACTACAGCCACGCCTGGATCGACGGCAACATCGACGGCCACGCCAATAGCTTTGGCGCTTACCTGACCGCCTATGCCCCGCTCAACCGGGTGAAGCCGTTCGTCGGTGTAGCCGTGGGCTGGGAATGGACGCGCTTCCGCGGTTTTGGGTCGGACGACCAGGGCCTTTGGAACCTGTCCGCCGGCGTCGAGATTCCGTTGGGCGCGGTTACGCTCACGCCGCGGATTACCCGCGCAGACGACTTCGAGAACGCGCGGAACAGCAGCCAGCAGTGGACTTATGAGGTCGAGGCCAACTACTGGATAAACGCGAAGACCGCGGCCTTTGCTTCTGTCGGCAAGACCGATGTCGCGAGCAGTCCCGGCGAGGCTTGGAACTACCGCATCGGCGTGCGCGTGCGGTACTGAAGATTAATGCCTGGGTAGGGCTGCCGCTTGCCGGCACGCCGTCGCGGAACCAGCGGCCCAAAACCACCGATCTCCATACTGCCACCAGCGCCGGGGGTCGGAGGTTTTCGTTGCCCCACCGCGCGACGGCATGGCGACCCTTCGACTTCGCTCAGGGCAGGCAAGCGCCAGCCCTACCACCGGGCGTCGTTAAGCGACGCCCCTACACTACAACGCCACGCCCGCCACTCGCGCGGCCGCCCCGGTCTCGTAGCGCTCGATCCACCCGCGGTGCCACGGCGCGTAATCCCCCGTCTCGATGTGCGCGCGCGCCTGCGCCATCAGCTCGAGGAAGAAATGCAGGTTGTGGATCGTGAGCAGCGTGCCCGCCAGCATCTCGCCCGCCATGTTGAGG
>JBKJRG010000517.1:0-4058 GCA_046594805.1 Opitutaceae bacterium
CTTTAATTCCGTCGCATGACCCCGCCCCGCCTTTCCTCCCTCGTCACGGCCTGCTGCGTGCTGGTGGTCCTTTTCAGCGCGTCCCGCATCGCGGCGGCCGCCCCCGCGCCGCGGCCGAACATTCTCTTCATCCTCTCCGACGACCAAGGCTGGGCCGATGTCGGTTTCCATGGCGGCGATCTCAAAACGCCCAATCTCGACCGGCTCGCCGCCGCGGGTGCGCGGCTCGAGCAGTTCTACGTGCAACCGGTGTGTTCGCCCACGCGCGCGGCGCTGATGACTGGCCGTTATCCCATTCGCTACGGGCTTCACCAGGGGGTCGTCCGCCCGTGGGCCAGTTACGGGTTGCCGCTCGACGAGCGGACGCTCGCGCAGGGCTTGCAGGAAGCCGGCTACATCACGGCCATCACGGGGAAATGGCACCTCGGGCATCATGAGCCCGCCTATCTGCCCACCCGCCGCGGGTTCACACACCAGTATGGGCATTACAACGGCGCCCTCGACTACAACACCCACCAGCGTGATGGCGGGCATGACTGGCACCGCGACGACAAGGAAAACCGCGACGAGGGTTACGCGACCCACCTGCTCGCGCGCGAAGCGTCACGACTGGTCGCGACGCACGACACGTCGAAGCCCTTGTTCCTTTATGTGCCATTCAACGCCGTGCATTCGCCGCACCAGGTGCCGGAGCGCTACCTCGCGCCGTATGGCCACCTCCAAGGCGACCGCCGGCTCTACGCCGGGATGCTCGCCGCGATGGATGAAGGCATTGGCGAAATCCTGGCGGCGCTCGACCGGAAAGGCCTGCGCCAAAACACGCTGATTATTTTCTCCTCGGACAACGGCGGGCCTGCGCCCGGTGTCACCACGAGCAACGGGCCGTTGCGCGCCGGCAAGGGCACGCTCTACGAAGGCGGAGTGCGCGTGCCTGCTCTCGCGGTGTGGGAGGGAAAAATCAAGCCGGGCTCGATCGTCGATGTGCCGCTGCACATCGTGGACTGGTATCCGACGCTGCTGAAACTCGCGGGCGCCACGCCGACCCAAAAGCACCCGCTCGACGGACGCGACGCCTGGCCGGCGATCACGCAGGGCGCGCCGTCGCCGCACGAGGACATTCTGCATAACATCACCCCCATCGGTGGCGCGCTGCGGATGGGCGATTGGAAATTGATCGTCAACGGCCAGTTCAGCGAAGTCGGCGCGACCGAAGGCGGTTTGCCGGTGGCCGAAAAAGCAGGTGGAGAAATCGCGCCGAAGGGCGGCAAGAAAGCCGGAAAAAAGGCGGCGCAGGCCGCAAAGAATGCCGAGCCCGAAAATCGCGTGGAGCTTTTCAACCTCAAGGATGATCCCTACGAGAAAACGAATCTCGCCGCGAAGAATCCGGAGAAGCTCGCCGAACTTCGCGCCCGGCTCGACGCGTACACGAAAGCCGCGGTGCCATCGAAACAGGCGCCCGCCGCCCCGACTTTCAAGGCGCCGCGCGTCTGGGGCGAAAAGGATCCGGCCCAGTGAGCTGTTTCGCGGGGCTGCCACGGTGATCATATCGGATTCCTGATGGGCGCACAACAGCCAAGGGCCATCCGGCCGCTTGCCAACCGTAACAATTCAGAAGAGATCTGCCCACGGAACACACCGAACACACGGAATGAATAGATGCACCTTTTTGGGCGGGATGAGCCTCATTCACCAACCGGTTCGCCCTTCCAGTCCGAAGCACGCACCTACCTGCCGTTTCGCTTCCGTGTGTTCAGTGTGTTCCGTGGGGAAATTCAGTTATCTTGATTGAATGGATACAGCTCAGCAGGCGGGACGCCTGCGCTACGTCAGGATCGCCTTGACCACCTGCGCCGGCTCGACGCCGGTCAGCCGTTGATCCAACCCTTGCGACTTGAAGGTGAACTTCGAGTGGTCGACGCCCAGGCAGTGGAGCAGCGTCGCGTTGAGATCGTGCAGGCTTACCGGATCCTTCACGATGTTGTAGGAGTAATCGTCGGTCTCCCCGTAAACGATCCCCTTCTTCACGCCGCCGCCGGCCATCCACACGCTGAAGCAACGCGGATGGTGGTCGCGACCGTAATTGGTCTTGGTCAGCGCGCCCTGACTGTAGACGGTGCGGCCGAATTCACCCGCCCAGACCACCAGCGTGTCGTCGAGCAGGCCGCGCTGCTTGAGATCGGTGATGAGCCCGTAGCACGCCTGGTCGGTGTCGGTGCACTGCAGCCGGTGATCGCCCGGCAGGTTGCCGTGCTGATCCCAGCCGCGGTGCAGGATCTGGACGACGCGCACATTGCGCTCGGCGAGCCGGCGCGCGAGCAGGCAACTGGCGGAAAATGAACCGGGCTCCTTCACGTTCGGCCCGTACAGGTCGAGGGTGGCCTGCGATTCACCGCTGAAGTCGGTCAAATCCGGCACGCTGGTCTGCATCCGAAACGCCATCTCGTATTGCGCGATGCGCGTGATGGTCTCCGGATCGCCATGACGCGCGTGCGCCATCTGGTTGAATTGCGTGAGCGAATCCAGCATCGCCCGGCGGGTGCCGCGGTCGACGCCATTGGGGTTCTCGAGGAAGAGCACCGGATCGCCTTGGGCGCGAAGGGCCACGCCATTGTGCGAGGTCGGCAGGAAACCGCTGCTCCACATCCGGGTGAAGAGCGCCTGCGCCGCGACCTTGGAGGAAAACTTCGGGGTCAGCACCACGAAGGCCGGCAGGTCGTTGTTCTCACTCCCGAGCCCGTAGGAAATCCACGAGCCGATACTCGCTTTCCCCGGAATCTCGCTGCCCGTCATCAGGAACGTGCACGCCGGATCATGGTTGATCGCATTCGTGTGCACGCTCCGCACGATGGCCAGATCGTCGACCAGCTTGGCCGTCCAGGGGAGCAGTTCGCTCACCCAGGCGCCATTCTGGCCATGCTGGTTGAACTTGAAGAGCGACGGCGCCACCGGGAAACGGGTCTGGCCGCTCGTCATCGTCGTGATCCGCTGGCCCATCCGGACCGACTCCGGCAACTCGACATCGAATTGAGACTGGAGTCCCGGCTTGTAGTCGAACGTGTCGAGCTGCGACGGCCCGCCGTTCATGTGCAGATAAATGATCCGCTTGGCCGTGGGCGGGAAGTGGGGGAAGCCGGGCATCGGTGGATGCACGCGGGCGTTCAATGCGCCAGGGGTCGCCGCGCCCAGCCGCGGCGCGAGCCAGTTCAACGCCACGCCGCCCATGGCGAGGCCGGCGCCGGCGAAGAATTGCCGGCGGGTGAGATTGTTCAGGTATTCGTGGCAGGGATTCATGATGGGACGGCGAGATTGAGGGAAGGAGGAAAGGAGAGATGGAGACAGCGTGGGACCTGTGGAGAATCAAAACTGCCATTTGGCGCGATTCGTGATCATCGTGAGAACTGCATCGCCGCCGCAAACGCCTTCTCGTACACCTCCAAGTCGGTGTGCTTGCGGATTACTTTTCGGCGGCCGTCGGTTTGCATCTCTCAATCCCTCCCTCTTTCATTCTCTCTATCCCTTAATTCCGCGTCACGGTTTCATCCAGGTTGAGCAGCAGGTTCGCGACCATGGTCCACGCCGCGAAGTCCGCCACTGGCAGCGTGACCGACGGTTTCGATTCTCCGTTGCGAATGACCTGGCTGGCGGCCTCGGTGTCTTTCTCGAAGTGCGCGCGGTGCGCCGCGAGGGTTTTGGCCAGGAGCGCCTGCTCGGCCTCGGTCGGGTTGCGCGCGGTGGCGCTGCGAAACGCCTGGGTCAAACGCTGCGGATCGTTGCTCGGCTGGACAAGAAGGCGCTCGGCGAAAGCGCGCGCCGCCTCAAATTGCTGCACGTCGTTCAGCAGCGCGAGGGCCTGCAGCGGAGTGTTCGAACGATTGCGTCCGACGCAGAAGGTCTCGCGCGAGGGCGCGTCGAAGGTGGACATCGATGGCGCCGGGGCGGTGCGCTTCCAAAACGTGTAGAGGCTGCGCCGATAGAGCGCATCGCCGTGATCCTGCACGTAGGTCTTCGTGTTGCTGCCCCCGAAGGCGACGGGCTCCCAGATGTTGATGGGCTGGTAC
>JBKJRG010000583.1:0-9839 GCA_046594805.1 Opitutaceae bacterium
GAAGGTCGTGGACCCGTTCTGCTGGCTGACCTCGGGCGCCAGGGTGAGCTTGATCGTGCCGCGGGCATTAACCTGCGGTGTCACCTTAAGGAGGATACCGATTTGCTTCCAGGTGAAGCCGCTGACCTCGAAGCTGCCGCGTTCCTGGTTGTAGGTGTAGTTCGGGATCGGGGTTTCCGAGCCAACATTGATGCTGGCCTCGCTGTTGTTAAGCGTGACGACCGTCGGGTTGGAAACGATTTTGACGTTGTTCGACGTCTGTAGCGCGCTCAGCACCAGACGGAATTCATCGGCGGAGAAAACGGCAGTGGCACTGCGATTGGTGGTGCCGGTGTTGGCAATGTTGAGCAGGGAGCTGAGGGCCGTGGTCGCCGTGTCGGTGACCGCGTTGGCCAGCGTGTTGGCGGCCGTGGCCGTGCTGGTGTTGTCCAGGGTGCCGGTGTTGCCGGTGTTCGAGCTGGAGGTGGGCGTGCCATTGGCGGACGTGACGGTGCCCGCGATCGTGGCACCGCTGGCCTGGCCATTGTTGGACGTTGCGCCCGTGTTGTTGGTCGTGCCGTTCGAGCTGACGCGCCCGGTATCGTTTTGGACGTTAATCGTCTGATTCGCGGTCTGGCCCCGGGTGCGATCGAAGGCGCCGCCGATGTTGCCGACGCTCACGTTGTAATTCGCCAGGGAGGACCAGTTGATCCCGATGTTCTTCACATCGCGGTCGGTGACCTCCACGAATTTCGATTCAATCATGACCTGATCGGTCGCGCGATCGAGCTGCTCGATGATCGGGCGGATGCGGTTCATCCGCGAAGGCCTTTCCGTGATCACGAGGCTGTTGCTGCGGGCATCGACCACGATCTTGCCGCCGGCGGCGGCGTCGACCAGGGAGCTGACGGTCGGAAGGATGTCCGCGGCGCGGGCGTAATTCACCAGAAATACTTCGGTGGAAGTCGGTTCCTGCGTCAGGCTCTCGTTGCTGACGATCTTGATGATGTTGCCATCCTCCAAATAGGTGTACCCAACCGGCTGCAGCACGTTTTGGAAGATCTGGCGCCAAGTGACATCGCGCAGCTTGATCGTCGTCTTCCCTTGCAGTGCCTCCGGCATGATGATGTTCAGCTCGAATAGGTCGGCGACGTTGCGGAGGATGTTGCGGATATCCTCATCGGGGAAGTCGACGGAGAGCGTATCCCTCCCCGCGGCATCCTTGCCCTTGGTGGCGGAGCCGGCGTCGGTGCCGGGCGTGGCGGGCTTGTCGGCGAGGGCCCCGGGAGCGGCGTCAGGTGCCGCCGGTTGGGCAGCGGGTGCCGGCGCGGCGGGTTGCGCGAAGGCGCTTCCGGCGGGCAGGCCCGCGAGCAGCGCGAAAACAATGGTCGAAACGGACGTGCGAGTTCTCATGTTACTTCACGGATTTGATTGGCCGGGTGGTTTCCTCGCCGCGATAACGCAGCGTGAAGGTGGTTGATTCGATGGCGACGAGCTCGAGCTCGTAGTCCTGACCGTTGTAGGCGACGGTGAATTTTGTGCCGACTTCCAGGCGGTTCTTGCCCACGATCAGAAGCCGTTTTCCGCCCAAGGTGATGCTGCCGGTGCTGGGAATCCGGGCGGCGAGTGCCTCCAGGGTTTCGCGATTGCCGGGAGGGTTGACGGGCTGCGCCGGGGACGTGCCGCCAGGGCTGGTCGGACGGACCGCGGTTTTATCGTCAGGATCCGGTTTGCTGTATTCAGCCGGGTTGAACGGATTCTTGAGATCGGACGGAGATGCCGCAGGCGCAGGCGGGCGCGTCAGCCGTTCGGCTGTATCGACGCTCGGCTGCCGCTTGGCCGATGACATCAAGTCCGAAGTGCCCTTGGCTTTGGAAGCAACGGGCGCCGCGGCGGGCGCGCCGGAAAGATTTGCGGCCACGAGCGCACCGAATGCAAAGGCGAAACAACGTGTTTTCATGGCACGCCGAGGAGTTCCAGGCTGAGGTTAAGCGTGAGAGCGCCGGCGCGGTCGTTCCCCGGAACGGTGCAGGTCGCGGTCAGCACGCGGCAGTACCGCGCGCCGCTCTCGAGGAGAGCAAGAAACTGCATGATCTGCGACATGTCGCCCATGACTGAAACGGAAAAATTGACTGGAATGTAGGAATTCTTGCCGGTCTTGGCCCCGGCCCCGATCGAACCCTGGCGCTGGTCGATGAGTTTGACCCCGCTTTCGGCGACAATCTTGTAGAAATATTGGTAATTTGTCGCCAGCTGCCCCGCCCGAATGATGCGTGAATCCACTTCCTTGTTGGCGGCCCCCAGCGCGTCGGTCTGCTCCCTGAGCTGCGTCGAATTCTTGATGTTGGTCGCGTAGCGATCCGCCTCCGCCGTTTTCTTGGCGAGTTCTTCCTCGGCTGCCGGGATCAGGCCGGCCCGGAAGTAAATTCCCGCGCCCAGCGCGATGCAGAGCAGCCCGCAGCCAATGCTGATGGGATTCTTCTTGATGACGGCGACGATTTCCTCGGAGGTCATTTTTTCGCTCCCTTCACAGGCAGGACGATTTCGACGGCAAGCCGGCCAGTCGCGGGATTGGGGGCCAGATTGGCGATGGAGGCCTCGGTGAAATATTGCGCCAGCAGCTTGTCGGTCGCGAGCTGATCCCGATACGCCGTGGCATGACCGCTCGCGACATCGGGCGAGCCGCGCACGCTGATGCGCAGCAAGAGACCGCCCTCCCGCAGGTCGAAGCTGTCAAGCGCGACATTGGCGGGCACCGTGGCCCCCAAATGGGCCAGCAGCTCGGATACCAGCGGCTTCGACTTGATGAAGGTCTCGACCTCGATAATCTTCGCCTCTTCCGCCTGGAATTTCTTGAACAGGGCGACGGCTTGGTCGCTGGCCGGCTTGTCCTTGGCAATCAAGCGCGATTGCTCGGCAATCTGCAGGCCGAGCACGCGCAGCTGCCACTCGTGGAAGCCAAAATAAATCGCCAGCGCGAGCGCGATGGTGATGGCCGCGCCGTTGATGAAAAACGCGGTCCGCACCACCTTGATGTCCGGCAACTTTTCATAGTTGCGGAAATTCGGGTGCCAGGGGGGGACTGCCGCCGCGGCGGCCGCGTCACTTTTTTTCTTCAGCAGGGACAGCATGGACAGTGTTGTAATGAGCCATCAGGCCGAGCAGTCCCAACCAGCGGATATCCTGCGCATTCTTCGCGAGCGCCTCCGGGATGGTGATCTGCCGGGACTGCAACCAGGGCACCGGATCAAGTTTGAGACTGGAGATGCCCAGGGTCGTCGCGATGGCGGCATCGAGCCAGGCGAGCTTGGGGGACAATTGGGTGCTCAGGACCTGCCCCACGGATTGGCCGGTTTGCACCTCATAGAATCCAATGGAC
The DNA here is from genome assembly GCA_046594805.1 of Opitutaceae bacterium. Classification (GTDB taxonomy): domain Bacteria; phylum Verrucomicrobiota; class Verrucomicrobiia; order Opitutales; family Opitutaceae; genus ER46. The sequence goes on from JBKJRG010000583.1 coordinate 3,359, forward strand.
GACTGGAGCTCCTTCAAAAGCTTCTTGATCAACAACGGGCCCATGCCGGTGAAATCAAAGGTGTTGGAGTAAAACAGCTTTCGAGCCGATTCTTCATCCTTCAACCCAAGCTCTTTTTGCACGATGGGAACCATGGCATCGAGCCCTTGCGGAATCGGGCGCGACGCTTCCACCCCACTCGATGTGACGATAAACGAGTGCGTCGCGTCGGCCCCAATCTCCAGCACGAGCGTGGGCGTCTTGGATTTGGCGTGCGCCAGGCAGTCCACCACCGCCCCCAGGGTCGCCACCGTCCCCAGTTCCAGATGCTCCGGATAAATTCCGGATTCCAGCAGCGAGGTTTGCACATTGTTGGCCTCCTCGCTGGGCAAGCCGCAGAAAATCACATCCTTCTGGGCACCCTTGGCCGCGTCGAAGTCAGAGCCATCGTTGGAATTCAGGATGGCGATGGTGTACTTGTCCTGCTCGATCCGAAACTGCTGAGTGCAAACTTCGGCGAAGTAACCCGGATCCTTGACGCGTTTAAGCTCCAACGAATGCCGACGGACCAGACGCTTGGCGGGATAGAGGCCCACGGTGGAGTGAAGATATCCGGTCGGGCTTTTCTTCACCTGAATCTGGGCTATCGCCTCCTCCAAAGCTGCCGCGTCGCCGGGGGGGCACTCACGCATGTCTTCCACCGTAAATGGTGCGACCGGTGCCGAGGTGCGAGCCAAGAGAACTGAATGATCGTTCAATTCGACAAAGAACCCTTTGGCTTTCTGGGAAAAAAACATGCTGGCGGGTAAAAGGGGGCGGAGCGGGAAAAGTTGGGGAAGGACGACTTAGGGGGTTTACGCTACAAAAAAACGGGCCCTATATGTAAAAAGGCCCGCCGCAAACCTGAGCCGAACCGTCCCAAAAGGTCTACCGACTTACAAGGTTAAACATCGGGTGTTTCCCTATGAGGGCGGCATTTACTTATTCTTGCGACGGCCCGGAAAACACCCGGTCCGGTTGGGTAAGGGCACCACCTGCGGCCCATTGGCGCATTCCGATGCCTACGCGCGCAGTTCGGCAGGAAGATCCCCTAGCCCCAAAACAAAACCCGCCGCAAGGGCGGCGGGTTGAAAGAGTCGGGTCGCTGAGCGGCCACATCCGACGCGGCCTACTTCTGCCACGTACGCTTTTTATGGCGATTCGCCTTCAAGCGCTTTCGGCGCTTGTGCTTGTTCATCTTCAGTCGGCGTTTCTTTTTCAGGTTCCCCATGATGTTGGAGAACCAACGTGCGGTTCCCGCTCTGGCCTGTAAAGCCAGAATTTACCTCGGGAGATGGACCACCGGCACTCGCAATCGTCGTCGGGTGAAAACCAACTCCGCGCCCACCGCAGAGGCCGGCAGCCCGAGGAGCACTGCTGCCACCTGACGGTAGAGATTCAGCTGGGCGCTGTGTCGCAGGGTCGCAGCGGACAACTCGGCCGCCTCGAATACCCGGTCGGTCTTAAAATCGAAAACAGTCGCGGTCAGCACGCGGCCCGCGGGATCCCGGCAAATAACGACACGATCGAAAACCCCCGTGATCCAGGCGCCGCCCAGGATCGCTTCGAACGCGCGCTCGCGCCACACCTCCGCCCGACCCTCCGGCGCCGCCCAGACGGGCCCCAACTCCGGTGCCTCCACGCAGGCCAGCGCTTCTATCACCACGTCGCCGGGGGTCCCACGTGTCCGCCACGTACGCCGGTATTCCCCGGCCCCGGCCCTCTCCGCCCACTCCACCTCTGCCAGCAGTCGATGGACATTTGAGCCGAATTCCACCCCGAAGTTTCGCTCCAAAGCAAAAAGCGGCATCGCCGGCATTCGCCGGACCGCTTCGCCCGACGGACGGCGAGCTTCGCGCCGCACCACCGGCAAAACGGACGCGCCGGCCAACGGCCCCAACCGGGTGACCGTCGAATGGGGCGGCGCAACGGGAGCGGCCAACGACCGGTGCCAGGTGGGATCGCCGTCCGCCCAAAGCCCCGGCAGCGACAACCCCCCGATGCGAACGTCGTGCGGCTCGGCGCCCAGCGTGGCGGCCAGCAGCTTGGGATAGTTGCGCGAAACGGATTTCCCCACGGGTTCGACCAGGGCATAGACCGCGCGTTTCGCGCGGGTCAGCGCGACGTAGAGCAGCGACAACGCCTCGTAACAAGCCTCGGCCTCGGCCGACCGTACGTGCCGAGACAATACGTCGTCCGCCTCATAACAGAGCTTGGTCGGGAGCTCCAGGATCCACTCCACCGTCCGGTCCGGTGCTTTTTGCACCGCCAGCCCGCCGCGCCGTTCATCCAGCCGTTTTCCCTGGAGATCAGGCAGGAGCACCACATCGAAACCCAATCCCTTCGCCTTGTGGATCGTCATCACCCGAATGGCCGCCGCACTCTCCGCATCGCGCACCACGTGGCGTTCCATGAACTGGACAAACTCGGCCACGTTCCGGCTCCCGGTCCGATCGTAACGCGCCGCCGCGGCAATGAACTGGCGCGCCCGTCCACGGGTAAACTCATCGACGCGATCCCACCGCGCCTCCAGCCGCTGCACCCACCACGCCGTGGTCGATTCAAACCCGTCCGCGTGCACCTGCCCCAGGAACCGCTGCGTGGCCGCCTCCCGCGTGGTGACTCCCTCGGCCGCGAGCACCGCCCCGAGCGGCGTCATCTGGACGTGCTCCCACGACATGGAATCACCGGGATGCGCCGCGGCAAACGCCAGCGCGAGCAGCGCGGCGCCGAGTGGATTGTCGGCGCACACCTTCAAATCCGATTCGGCCACCGCCGGCATGCCCGCCTCCCGCCGCACAAAATCCGCCAACTCCGTCGCCGTCGCGTTGTCCCGCACCAGCACAGCACATGAAAGCCCGCGCTCGAGCGGCTGAATCTCCAGCAGCAAGGCGACCAGCCGCGCCCAGCGCTCCGGCTCGTCCAGGCAGAGCAGGACCGCGGCCTGGCCCGTGCGCTGGGGCACCGCCGACACATGGGCGCGCCACTCCCGACTCCAAGCCTCCGCCGCCGCGCCAGGAAAAAGCTCTGCGATCGCCCCGGCGTTGCCGAATATCGTGTTCACCAGTTCGATGATCGGAGGCCCGGAACGCCACGAATTGACCAGGTAACGCTGTTCGATCGCCCCAGGTGCCGCCGCGCTGTAATGCTCGAAAATCTCCCGGAAGAGCCGCGGGTCCCCTTCCCGCCAGGTGAAGATCGCCTGCTTCACGTCCCCCACACAAAAAAAACTGCGCGTGCCGGAGGTATCCTGCACCACTTCGTCGATCAGGTTTCGGAGCACCGACCACTGGCCGAAGCTCGTGTCCTGGAATTCATCCAGCAGCCAGTGGTCGATTCCGCCATCGAGGCGAAAATCCACGTACAATCGGCCCTCCGCCTGCGCGGTTCCCGAAAGAGGACCGGCGGCCCCGCCCGGCAGCAGCAGGCGCTGCACATCGCCAAAGGTGAGTTTGCCCGCGCGCCGCACCGCGTCGTGATAAACGGCGTCGTAGCCGCGAAGCACCGCGTGGATGCCCCGCGTCGTCGCCAGCCGACGGCGCAGCTCCCCCCCAATGATATGCCGCGTGACATCAGCCAGCGCGCGGCACGCCTGGGCACTGGGCTCCTGTTGCTTGCGATCGAATTCGAGCACGGCGTTTCCGGCGGTCAGGGCCGGCCACGACTCGACCGCTTTTTCGAGGAGGTAAACCAGCTCCCGCGGCGGGACGATTCCGGGCGACCAGGCCTCCACCGCGGCGAGGAAAGCCATCCAGCGCCCACGCTGCTTTTCAGCGATCGGCGCGCCGGCCACCCATTCGCCCAGCACCCGCCGGGCGTCCGGCAGGTTCACTTCCGCAAACCAGTCGTTGCCGCGCGGCCAAATGCGGCCCGGCTCGCCCCAATAGGCCTCATCGCGGGCGTCCAGGAACCGTTCCTGGTGTTCGTCGAGAAAGCCATCGAGCCTTGCCCCCAGTTTTTTCTCCTCCGCCCCGAAGGTCGCGCGCTTGAACGCCTCGATGAATTCCTGCTGGGCCGCGTTGAGCTCGCCCGCCCGCGTGAACATCCGGCGCAGTACCCGCTGGCGCTCCAGCCGTGCGGCATGCTCCTCGAGGATTTCAAATTCCCCCGACAGCCCCAGCTCGAAGGGGAACACCTGCGCGATCCGCGCGAAAAAACTGTCGAGGGTCCCCAGCCTCAGCCGGGGCATCGCCTCCGTGACGGCCCGCAACAGGCGCAGAAAATCCGCGCCGCCGAAATGCGGGGCGCCGATGTCGCGCGCCAGCTGCGCCGCCGCCGCGCCGCCCCGGGCCGCCCCGGCCAGCTTGTTGAGAATCTCGTCGAAAAACTCGCCGGCGGCTTTCCGGGTGAAAGTAAGCGCCACGATTCGCTCCGGCGCGGCGCCGCGCGCCAGCAACTCCACGAAGCGATTCGTCAGGGCATAGGTCTTCCCCGAGCCCGCGGAAGCCAGAATCATGATGTGCCCCAGCGGTTTCATGCCGGCAACGGGACCAGCGTGGGAGGCATCGGGACATTCCCGTCCGCGGCCGGCGGCCAGCTCACGCTCGCGGCGCAGCCGTGATGAAAAAGGGCCGCCCACTCATCGCGCTCCGCCGGCACTGCTTCATTGGGCGGCCAGAACTCACCCGCCCGGATCGCCGCACAGGCACCCTCGGCGCAGCGCATCGCGGCGTCGTGCAGGTCCGGAGTGTATCCGGACCAGATTGACAGCATCGTCGCCCCCGCGGCTTTCGGCAGGTTGAAGTAGCCGCACGAAATCGGGCCCGGGAATTCCGGGGCCAGCGCCCGCAGGTAAAGTGGGAGTTGCAGATCACACCAGGCTCGCGGCCTCCCGCCCAGGTCGTGGCGCGCCCAATCCGCCAGCCGTTCGCCGGGGCGCAGGGCCCGCAGGTGCGCATCCGCTGGGCTGATCGCCGCGTCGGAGGTCTTGTAATCGATCACCCGCACGTCGCCCGTCACCTCATGCCGATCGATGCGATCGATCTTTCCTCGCACCGTCAGCCCGGCGATCTCGATTTCAAACGGCCGTTCGATGTGCGCGATTACCCAACCGGCGGCGCGCTCGGCGGCCTGAAGTTCCGCCAGCCGTCCGAGTCGCTGCCGGGCCGACTCGACCTGCACCAGCAGCGGCAGCGAGAGATCACGGCCATAACGATCCCGGACGGCGTGATCGAAATGCCGCCACAGCCCCGCCCGAAGCACGTCCGGCTCGCGGCATTCCCGCAGAGCCGGGTCCAGTCCAATCTGCTCGAGCGCGGCGTGGCACAGCAGGCCAAAATCAAAGGCATCCAGCTCCGTTTTCAACGGATCGATGGCCTCCATCCGGAGCACGGTCCGGAGGTAAAATCGAAAGGGACACCCCAGGTACCGCCCCAGCGCCGTCACCGCCACGCGTGGTGGCGGCGGCAGGCCGCGCGGGGTCAGTTTCCAGGCGCGGGTCCAGGCAATGCCCGCCTCGAGGGGCGGCGGCGTCCGAAACAGGAAATTGATCCGGTCCGGCAGTTCGGCATCGGGACAGCGGAGCAGCAGGCGGGACGGACGAAGCGGGTCACCGGCCGCGGTCGCTTTTCCGAGGACGAGATCGAGGCGCCCGATCCACGCGGAACCGCCGGCGGGACTGGAAGCGGCGACGGGTTGTTCCTGCCGGCAGCCCGCGATCGCCTGCAGGATGTAGGCGTCGCGCGCCAGCCGGGCGGCATTGGTCTTCAGTCCCAACTGCTGCCGCAGGCTCTCCGGCAGAAACGCATCCTCCACCACCGCATCCGGCACCCGGCCGTCGTTCATCCCCGCCACCACGAGATGCGGGGCATCCTCCCAGAGCAATTCCAGCCATCCTTGCAACTCGAGCGCGCCCGCCGGTTTCTCCTCGGTACGGCGCACCTCCCCCAAAAGCCGGAGCGCGAGTTCCCACGCATTCCCGCGATCCAAGGGCCCGAAAAGCGCTGCGGCGTCCGCGCATTCGCGCAGAATCCCCGTCCAGGCGGTGGCCGCCTCGCGCAGCCGCGTGTCGTTGGCGCTGCCCGGCTCGAGCTGGCGCGCCGCAAAAATTTCCTGCAGAGTGGCCGCCACCCGTTCGGCAAACTCGCCTCCCCCAAGCTGGCGACGAATCCGGTGCATGGCCTCGAGCCCGGGGATCAGTTCGACAAATTGCACCAGCCGCGGCGCGTATTCGATCGCTGCTGACAGATCCGCCGGAAGATGACGCCCGCGCAATTCGTCCAGGCCGGCCAGCCAGGAGCCCACCGAGAACTCCCCGGGGAATTGAGCCCGCAGATACGCAAAAAAATCCGGACAACGCGCCAGCTCCTCGATAGTCGAAAAGGATGAATCCCACGCCAAGGCCGCGAGGCATTCCAGCAACTGGAAAAGCGCCTCATGGCGCAGGAGACGGCCTTCGGGAATGAAAGCGTCCCGCCCGATCCGTCTGAGTTCACTTTCCAGCAAAGGGACCAGCTCCGGATCA
>JBKJRG010000665.1:0-10866 GCA_046594805.1 Opitutaceae bacterium
TCATGTTGTTTCGGGGTTACTTGGGAGTATGGAGCTCGGGGAAGACGTTTGCATTCTGAATTTCCGCCGGCGGACAGCCACAGCACTCCAAGCAGCAACAGCCATGACACGTCACACCGGTGAGTTTTAGGATTATGAGTCGTGTTTAAAACAGATATTATTTGTATAGCAAACAGTTACTTTTTGTTTTACACGATGCTAATGAATTGCACGGTTTGAAGATTCGACCCGGCTCTCGCCTGGCCGGATTCGTAATTTGACGATCCTCACGCCGCCAATGCCGAAAGTCTTGTCCCCAAGAAATTCGTAATTCATGGTCGCGCACAGGGCCGGCCAACCCCTGAGCGAGGAACGGAACGGGTTCATTCGTAAAAACGTTAGCATTCATGTTTTATCAGACAGAATGCATGTTTGTCACATCTCGCTTGCGTTGAACGAAGCCAACGCTTGTTGGTTTGACATGGCCCAAACGCAATCGCCGCTTCCCTGTCCAAGTGACGTCGCCGAGAACGCCGAAGTCGACCTCACGGCCTGGCTTCGTCGTGCCGTGGTTGATGCCCCGCCGGATCGTCCACTTCCCACCACCCGTGCACTTGGCAAGCGGTTCGGCGTGGCGAATGCCACGGCGTTTCGGGTGCTTCAGAAGCTAGCCCAAGATAGTGAAATCTGGCAGCATCCCATCAGCGGTCGCTACTATCCCAAGACGGCGCGCGCCCTGTTCGACCGGCCGATGCCCATGGCTTGTCTCATTCGACGACTCGAACTCGACAGCGAACAATACCGTGAATTGATGGAAGGCGTCAGCGTTGGATGCGGCGCCCTACACCGCACGATGCTGCTTTGGCATGATGAACTCCTGGTCAATCACCCCGACCCTCACGATCCGCCAAGCTTTGCCTCAGTCACCCAACAGCGAGCGATCTTAAGCGATTTTCTTGATCGGCACGGCAAAGCCGCCGGTAGTTTTTTGCTCGATCATCTGTGGAACGACGAAGCCTTGCGCGCTTATGGCGCACGTTTGAAACCCGGGGTGGTTCTTTTCCGTTCGTGCTCATTAAAAACATTCAGCAATGTCCGGGCAGATTTCCGCGCTGGCGCGTTTAAAGCCCTGACGCATCTGCTCGGGCAGGGCTTCGAACAAATCATACCGGTTGAACCGTTCGCGGGAGATCCGGCGGTCGGTGAGTTTATCACGGCGCTCGAACAAGCAGCTGACGATTCTGGCTGCCGCGGGCGCCTGGGAAGCGTCGCCCCGGCAACCACGGTCGGCGAGCGCGCGGCCTTGGTCGATCGGTTGGGGCGTGTGACCCAGCGCACCGCCCTCGTCTGCCCGGAGGACAATGTGACAATGCTCCTCGCCACCGCGGCGCGCGAGGCCGGACTTGCCTGCCCGGAGCGCCTCGGGCTGTTGTCGGTGATGGGAACCGACTTTGCCACGAAAGCCGGCATCAGCTGCCTGCGCTATGATTTTCGTACGATGGGCCGGCTGGCAGTCGACGCCGTCGGCAGTGCGCAGCCCGTGCAGCACGTCCTCGAGCCGCAACTGGTCCGCGGAACAACCACGTGACGGCACGCTGCCTGACAATCCAGGCTTCGCCATCGCCGGCCGCACACTCACGCAGAAGCGCCAATTTCGGAGTCCGAACGAAGGCCACATGGACCGCGGACTGCGCCTTCCGACGAACCGCCCGCTCGCCGCCACTATCGCCCACCCGGTCGTTGGCCGCGTGCAAATGGAAGCGAGTTTCGCGCCGGACGCCTGCGTGATTTGGGCCAACGATCGCACGTTTTCCCTCGAGCCCTACCTCACGCTCGATCTCGCGCCGGGGGAGTCGCGGGAATGGAATTTATGTTATCGATTCGAGGCGTGAGGCGAGAGCTAGGTGGTGGAGGGGCGGTTTCCCAACCGCCCAACGTCATCCCGACTCCATTTCGGCGGTTAGGAAACCGCCGCTCCCTTCGCCTCCAGCATTTCTAACGCTTCTCCGCCGGCGGAATGAACTCCGGAATCTCCTCGCCGATCTTCAACTCCCGCGCACCCGCCGCGCAATAAATCCAGCCCGTCCCCGCGACGAGTCTCGCCTGGCCCGCGTGGAGCCGGACGATCGACGCGTTCGCCAGCGCGAGCACAGTTTCAGCGGGATTGAACTGCAGGTAGATTTTGATCTTCCCCACTCGGCCATCGTAGTCGGCCTTCGTCGCCGGCAAGGGATGATGCGGGTTAATGGTCGCCGGCAGCAGAGCGAGCGCATCCCGGCTCGGGATGTCGGCCACCGGGAAATCGTTGGTCGTGCCAATGATCAGCCCGGCCACATTCGCCCCGGCACTGACACCGCCAAAGGGCACGCCTGCCATGACGCGCTGCCGGATTATTTTGCCCTGGCCGGTGCGCGCCAGTTCGCGGAGAAGCACAAACGTCTCGCCCCCGCCTACGAAAATAGCCTCGGCCGCGAGGAGCTGCGCCCGCGCTCCGGCGTCATCGTGCCGGTGCAGCGACTCCGCCTTGATGCCCGCGAGATGCTGGAATGCCTTTTGCAGCCGTGCTTCCATCCGATCGCGGTCGGCCGGATGTGTGGCGTGCAGCACCAGGACCACGGTGCGACGGCCGGCGTAATGCTCTCGCAGCGCCGGCAGAACACTGTCGGCAAACTGGTCTCCGTTCATCATGCTCCCGCCGCTGACGAGCACCGAAGCCGCCGGCGACGTTTGCCACGCCGGCGCAGCCGCCGCCGGCAAATGCAGCATCACGATCATCATGATCGCGCAAACGCATCGACCGAACGCCGCCTTGAAGACCTGTGCGCCGTAATCTGCGCGTTCCCGGTGGTACAGGATGTGCGAATGAATGAGCCGCCCCGTCTCATGATACGTGCGCACCCAGGCCCGATCGATCTCGCGCTGGCCGGTAAACAGCACGGCCTGCACGCTGCGCAGGAGCTCAGCGTAAGTTTTAGGAATCGCAGCGAAGGAAGCGGAGCCCACGGATCGAGTACCTCAGAGCCAGCGCCTTTTTCCTGCGTGCTGCAATCCGGGATCGGCCGACGCCTCGACGGAGGGGTGGTTTTCAACCCCCCGGATGAAATACGAAATGCACTTCGGCGGTTGAAAATCGCCGCTCCGACGCCCGTCCACGGGGCGAGGGAATACAGGGGTCGACCGCTCCGTGGAACATCCCTTCGTTCGTAGTTCCGCCTTCAGGCGGAAGGCTTGCGAGGTCCGAATTCCGCCTGAAGGCGGGACTACGAACGACTTTGACTCTGCCCTGGCTCGACGCGCTACTCGTTAGGTTGCTGGGACCGCATTCAACTGGAAGCCGTCGACTCGGTTTTCTCGTCCTCGGACTGACCTCGATTCCTGTTGCAACGGTTTGCGCGGCGCGTCCGGCGCCGCGCCGACTCGCGCCTTGCCTCCGGCGCTTCGTCGCGTAGCTTTCCCCCTATTCCGCCATGGAAACTGCCGTCAACGCTTGGACCGAGGAAGAGCTGATGCGCCTGCCGCATGACGGTTTCAAATGTGAACTCGTCGAGGGAGAACTACGCATGGCACCAACCGGCTTCAATCACGAGGACATCACCGTTCAGTTGACCGCTCGGCTGCACGCGTTCGTAACGACAAACAAGCTCGGCATCATCTGCGGTTCCAACCTCGGGTGCTGGATGAAGTCGGGCAACCTGCTGTGCCCTGATGTGAGCTTCATCAGCCGGGCGCGCGTGCCGCGGTCGGCCGAGGACCGCCAGCGTTATTTTCATGGGGCCCCCGATCTCGTGATCGAGGTCGTATCGCCCTGGGATCGCGACGCGCGCCTGCGCGAGAAGATGACGGATTATTTCGCCAGCGGTGCATGCCTGGCTTGGATCATCGATGCGCGGGAAAAAGAAGCGTTGGTTCACACCGCGGCAGACCGGGTGCGCCCGCTGCAGCTGGCCGACGCTCTCGACGGCGAAGACACGCTCCCCGGCTTCCGTCTGCCGCTCGCGGAGCTCTTCGCCGAACGGTCGTTTGATTAGCTCACTCAAAGCGGCCGCGTTCGTACGTTCGCCTCCCCTGACCGGTCCAATCCGGCAACCGGATCCCGCGTTCAAGGAGCAGCCAAGACCCGGCGCAAAGGGTAAGGCATGAGGTCTTCGGCCCTCCCGAGCAGGGCTACGAAAACCGAGCGAATCACGGAATCAAAACCGATACGATGTCCCCACCGAATATGATGCGCCGTAGAGCTGATAATCGCGCACCAGCCGCGGGTCGTTGTTATCGTAAGTGATCACCGGCTCGTCGTTGAGGTTGTGGCCCTGCACGAAGAACGAGAGTCCCTTCAGCCGGCCGGACGGGAACGCGTAGCCGACCTGCGCGTCGATCACGTATTCCGGCTGCCGCGTGCGGAAGTTGGTGTTCGGCGCGACGTCGCCTTTGAAACTGGGCGGCCCGAAATTGGTAATGAACGCGCGATAGCCCGACCGATATCGCTCGCTCACGCGCGCCGAAAATCCGTGGCGCTCGTAATACAACGTGAGGTTGGCCACCTTCCGCGAGAACCCGGAAATCGGCGCTGTGCCCGCCCCCGGCCCCCACGGCTCGATCCGGCTCTCCGTGTAGGCGCCGCCCATCACGACGCCGAAGCCGCGAATGTTTTGGGTGAACAACTCGCTCGGCAGCGAGATCGTGGCTTCGAGCCCGCGGATGGTGCCGCCTTGACCGTTCACGGGCGTCGTAATCTTCCCTTCGTAAATAGCCGGCGGCGTGGCGCCGGTCGCGAGGGGAAAGCCGGTGAAGTCAGCGAGCACGGTCCGCTGATAAATATACGAGAGGAGCTTCTTGTGAAACCCGGCCAGCGCCACGTAGCCCATGTTGTGGCGGAAATAGCGCTCGATCGAAAGATCCACTGAGTTCGACCGCCACGGCTTCAGCTTCGGATTCCCACCATCGCCGCTCCACGGGCTCGTGTTGACGTCGGTCGAGGCGGCGAGCGCGGCGTTGTAGTTAAAGGTTCGCGACGCCCGCATGTCATACATCCGCGGCCGCGCAATCTGGCGCGCCACGCTGAAACGCACCTGCAGGCGCTCCGCCGGCTTGAGATTCATGTTCAGGCTCGGCGCCCAGTCGTGGGATTTGGCGCCGTCGTTGCTCGGCGTCACGCGCAAGGTGGCGCCACTGCCGGTCGCGGAGTTGCCGCGCGAGAACTGGTCGACGTCGTTGTATTGCACGCCGAGATTTCCGCCCAGCGGCATCGCGCCGATCTTGCTGTCGATGTCCAACTGCAGGTAGGCACGATTCACTTTTTCGCGCACCTGCCAGCGGCCCGCGATCACGCCGCTGCCGGGATTGGGGAGGAATGCGTAGGCGCCGCTGTTGAACAGCGCCAGCGGATCGTAGCTCGCCACGCCCGGGATGCCGACGAAACTCAGATTGGTCACGCCAATCGAGGTGGGAAACGGCAGCGTGGATTGGCCATTGGCGGGATAGATGAACCCGGTGGGATTCTCGCCGTCGCGCTTGTAGCGGTCGCTGTTGCTCACGCCGATTTCCATGTGGCTGAAGAAGCGGTGGAGGTCGCGCCCCGTGAATAATTTCGTCTGCGTCAATTCGTCCTTCGACTGAAAATATTTCAAGTAGCCGGCCTGCCCGGTCGCCGGGAGCGTGCCGGTGCCGTACGCGAGCGCGTCGGTGAGCACGAGATTGGCCGGCCGGGTGTAATCGATGGTGGGAACAAGCAGCGGACTTTGGCCCGCGCCCAACGTCACGGTCATCGTATCCGCCGCGCCGCTGCGGGCGAAACCCGTGCCGGAGTATGTCTCGAGGTTTTGGTCGCTGCGTTTGATGCGGGAGTAGCCGAGATCGAAGACGGTCGTCCAGCCGGAGCCCTCGCCGAATTTCAGGTTCCAGCCGCCGGCCACGATGTCGTTTTTTCGCGTGACGATGTCGTTCCGCGCCACGCCGAAGACATTCGTCCACGTGCTTTTCGTCACCAGACCGTTTTCGACCGTATAGCCCGGCTGCAACCGCGGCACGCTGCTCGATGCCAGCCGAAACTCGATCCCGCGCAAGCGCTGCACTTCCTGGAAATCGGAGCGGTAGATATCGACCACCGTGTGAAGGCGATCGCTCGGCTTGTATTCGACCACGGCCATCACGCCGTCGCGTTTGAGATTGCTCGAGCGCACGTAGGGCTTCGCGCCATTCAGGATCCACGGGCGGTTCGGGTCGGTCGCGGCGGGCAACTGCTGATAACCATACGCCTGCCACTGCTGCCCCTGCCCGGGCCGATCGGAGTGTGAGAAGCCGAGCGCGAGACCGAGCTTCTTGTCGGCAAACTGATCGATGTAGGAAAAATTCGCGCGCTCGCCGTCGTTGCTCGAGCCGGCGTTGAGCGCGGGCATTTTCGTCCACTCGTAATACCCGCTCAACGCGATCACCCGCTTCGGTTTGCTCAGCGGCCGCACCGTCTGCATGTCGATCGTGCCGGCGAGTCCTTGGCCGACGAGGTTGGACTTGCCCGTCTTGTAAACGACGACGCCGTTCAGCAGTTCGCCGGGATACTGGTCGAACTCGACCGAACGGTTGAGGCCCGTCGTCACTTGCTCACGCCCGTTGAGCATGCCCGTGCTAAAATCGCCCGACAGCCCGCGGATGCTGATGCCCTGGCTGCGGCCGTTGGTGCGCTCAGTCGTGAGCCCGGTGAGCCGCGTAAGCGCGTCGGCGATACTGATGTCGGGCAGCTTGCCGATATCCTCCGACGCGATCACTTCGATGATCGTCGAGGCGTTTTCCTTCGTCGCGGCGGCCGCAGCCAGGCTGCCGGTGAATCCGGCCTCCACCTGAAACGGCTGCAAGATCACCACTTCATCGGACGACCGATTACTGGCCTTGCGCGGACCGGCTCCGGGCGGAGTTGCGACGACTTGAGCGTCGGAGTAAGCCGAAAAAACCACGAGCGCACTCAACGCGAGTGCGCGGACCAAACTGTGCGGCAGGGATACCTTGACGGAGGAAGCATGCATGGGGTGGCAATCCATTTGAAAGCCACACGTGGAGGCGTGCGGCAGTTTGACTGGGGCAAGGACGTGTGCCGTGGGGGCGCGGCACGGGATCACTTGGTTACGCCTTGCGCGGGCCGGTGCGAGGCCAAAACCCGCAGGTGCCTTGCCATTGCCGGGAGCTGCCGGAAGACCTCGTGCACCCGATAGGGGTCATGTTCGAAATCCGGACAAATTTGCCGTTCGATGTATTGAGTCGATGCGGCCCTTGAGTGGGCCTCGGGACGCTGTGGTTTAGTCGACGACGACAGATGGGGCGAGCGCCAGTATCAGTTCACTTCTGCACTGGCTCCGCGCCCGTGGCGCCACCAGCACGGCGGCGTTTCTGAGGATTTTGTCCGGATTCCGGGCATGACCCCGGCCATGAGGCCCACTCGAACCCGGCGCTTACACCGCCCAAGTGACGGGTCGCGGTCCAGCCGGCGATGGGCTTGTTGAAGTCTACGAAGTTCGCTAATGGCACAGAATCGCATTTGGGCGGAATACGGGGTCGGCCCTTGGGTCGGCCCTCTGCGCCCGGCGGAAAATCAGTAAAATGTCCCCGTTGAAAATAAATGATTTCAGCCTGAAACCTATCGCATTTAGCTATCGTGTATAGGTCGGGTGCTTTTACGGTTCTGTGCTATGCGGTCCCGTTTCCTGAAGTGCGTTTTTCGCTTTTCCTTGGCCGGCGCAATGGGGGCTATGACCACTGCCGTGCGAGGATCGGAAATCCTCGGTGCGTTGGAAAAAGATCACGCTTTGAAAGCAAGCGGAGAGGCGCTAGAAGTTGCCGATGCCGCAACGGCGGCTACGTCCGCCGCGAAGCAGCTCGAACAAATCCAGCGCTTGAAAAAAGATGAGTTCGAAACGACGGCGGAGTTTCAGGAGCGCAGAACGCGAGAAGTCACGAAACTCACCTCACAGCTTCCGGCGCGCTTTATCCTGCCGAGTGCCGCCGAGAGCGACTACGATGCCGATACTACGAAGCTCACTGTGCCACTACCGTCACAACTCTTCAGCGGCGATGACGGAAGCGCCGTAGTCAGCGTGGTCCCCTATGGGAGTCGTTGGCCAAGTGATTTCGTCGCTGTGCGCGAACCACCGAGCGTGGTCTTATCGATTGCTCGCGACGAGGCGCGCATGCTGAAGCCCGCCTTGACATGGCTGATAGTCGCGCGACTGCCCTTTGCGGAAAGCAACGCCGCCGTCGCCGCGGACCGTTTCGTTGTGATCAGCCCGCGGCGAATCCAAGTCGCCATGATTCCGGTCGCAGCGTTTTTGTTCTCCAAAGCCGATGGGAAAGTGTGGCATCACCTCGACTTTGACCTGCCGGCCAACCTTCGCGTTCTTGGAACTGACGCCACGCTCAACGACTGGATGACAGCTAGCGAGGCAACGCGGGCGAAGATCGTGGCGAAACTTTTTCCTTCCTCAAGCCGGACCCCGATCCAGCTCTGGATCGATGCGCGCGGGGCAGTCGAAAGAAACCAGGTTGCGGCAAACGAACCGTTGGCCGTCTTGGCGCGAATTTCCGACTTACCAAAACCCACGGTTCCAGTTCCTGTCCGGCAAACGCGACCCAAGTATCCATTCGAGATGCGACGGGCGGGTATCACTGGGGAGGTAGTGGTGGGTTTTAAGATCAAAGAGGATGGCACAGTAGCAAATCTGAAGGTCGAACGTTCAAGCCAGAGAGAATTCGAGGCGTCCGCTATGGCATGCGTGGCGGAGTGGCGCTTCAAACCCGCGACATTGGCAGGCAAACCGATCGCGGTGGTGATGGCTGTCCCGATCGTCTTCACATTGAACGAGGAGTAGGTCCGCGTGCGTCGTCGACAGCGCGCGGCGCTTGGCTGCCGGCCCGCGCCCAAGCTTCTCAACAGGCTTGTGCGGGGTCAGAAGTAAATTTTTAGCGCGCGGTGAGGGGTAGCACGGTAACGCGGAAAAATGGCCGAGTCGCCCTCACCGGCCCACCACCGTCACCCCCTTGAACACCAGCAGCACGACTCCCACCAGCGCGCAGCAACAGGCGAAGCCCACCGCGTCCTGGCGGTTCCATTTGGTGAATTCCCAGTTGGTGTTCGGAAAGAGCTTCAGGTGGTCAAAGCGGTTGGGGTTGGCGTAGCTCACCTCGACCGCCGCGGCATCCGCTTCCGGTGTTTCTTCCACCGGCGTCTTCAGGCGCGCATAGAACCGCGCGACCCGCAGCGGATCCGAGGGCTGGGTCAGCAGGCTGACGACCACGAGGATGAAAATCGGCAGCAAGCCATCCACGAGGTAACGCGTCGTGAGCAATTGCGCGGAGTTGAATCCCGCCACGTCGACCCCCACCAGCTTGAGCAAATAGACCTCCGTCCGAAACAGCCCCTTGCCCGTCTTCGGCGAATTGAGGTTGTTGGGATCGACCCGGACGACGCCCTCTTCGAAAAAGGCCGACACCCCTTCGATGCGCCGGGTCTTGGTGATGGTCTGGCCTTCGGCCGTGGCGAGGCCCGCCGTCACGTCGGCCGCGCTCGCCGCCACCTGGTTTGTCACCACGCGTTCGCGCGTCATCAGGGTGAGCTCGGGCGAACGCGCGAGCGCCGGAATCGACGACACGACCCAAGGGATAACGGCGATCAGGATCAGCGTTGCAATCACCTGCACCCACACCGCGGTCTCCGTCACGCGGCGCCAGACAAAGAGGAACGTGACCGGCACGCCCCAGATCAGCAGCAGGACAATCGCGAACTTCAAGATGGCGATGATGCTGTTGAGGAAAAGCCCCACCAGCACGCCGAGCCCGAGCAGCACCGGCACCGCCAGTCGCGCCACGAGCACATAGTGTCGTTCGGAGCGGCCGGAAAAAATGGGTTCGTACAGGTTCTTCACCACCAGCGCGGAGAGGACCACCGACTGCGCGCCGAGGAGCGCAATCTTGCCGCCGAGGATCCCGGTGATCATCAGCCCGATCAAGCCGACGGGCAGCAGCTCGCGCGTCATCAATCCCCACGCCTGGTCCGGGTCGGAGAGATTCGGGCCGAACAGCGCGATGGCGATAAGCCCGCAGAATGCCCACGCGATCGTGATGAACCGTTTGCTGAATCCGCCCGTGACGGATCCGAGCCGCGCGGCGTACTCGTTCTTCGCCGAACCGGCGATCGCCATGTTGGCCTGCGTGCCCGCGATGCCAATCAGCTGGATGAAGAGCAGCGCCCCGATCGAATACCAGGTGTACTCGCTGGCAGTGTCGCCGCCGAACAGGTTGAACATCACCGCGGGCACCTTCTCGTGCAGCGCATGCAGCCCCCCGATCTTTGCCAGGCCAAAGGGAATCAGGATAACCGAAATTAGCACGACGAGGACGGCCTGGATGGCATCGACCACCGCCGACGCCTTCAACCCGCCGAGCATGATGAACACCGCCACCAACCCGGTCGACACGAGGTAGAACGTGACCGGCTTCAGGTAGGTGACGTAAGGCTGAAGCTGGCCCCGGCTGTAGAAGTCACGCAGCACGTCGTAACGCTCCGCGCTCGCGCCGGTCAGCGGCGCCGTTTGCCGCTGCGTCCGCAGCGCCGCGAATTCATGGTAGTCCGCCACGGACTTCTGCTCGGCCACCGTGTAAATCACGGGATCTTTCACCATGAGCGGCTGGAGGGTTTTCAACGCGACCACATTCCCGCCGGCAATCACGCCCACAATCGCCACCATGAGCATCGTGACAGCGTAGAGCGAGGCCAGGAATCGGCTGTTGAAGCGGTCGGCAAACAGGTCGGCCATGGTGGTCAGCCGCACGCGCCGAAACCACACGTTCATGAACCAGTAGTACGGCGTGAGGAAGAGCGTGATGAGCGCGAGCCAGGCGCCGCCGGCC
>JBKJRG010000702.1:0-3938 GCA_046594805.1 Opitutaceae bacterium
GAGGTCGAGGAACGCACGAGCGAGCTGGCCGAAAGCCGGCGGCACTTTTCCAGCATGCTCCACGCGCTGCCCGGCATGGCCTACCGCGGCAGTTATGATGATCAACTGACGGTGCTCTTCGTGAGCGAGGGGGCGCTGCGGCTGACGGGCTGGACGGCGGAAGAGTTCGTGACTGGCGGCGTGCATTACCGCGATTGCATTCACCCGGAGGATCTCGCGCGGGTCCGCGAGGCCACGCGGTCGGCGCTGGATGGGCGGCTGGATGTGGAGGTCGAGTACCGGCTGCGCACTAAACGTGGCGACGAGAAATGGGTGCTCTCGCGCGGGCGCGGCGTCTATACCGCCGACGGCAAGTTGCAGGTGTTCGAAGGCCTGGTGATCGACATCACGGCGCAGAAGAACGCGGAGAACGCCCGGCTCGAGCTCGAGCGCAAGCTGCTCGAGGGCCAGAAACTCGAGAGCCTCGGGCTGCTCGCCGGCGGGATCGCCCATGACTTCAATAATCTGCTGAGCAGCATCCTTGGCAGCGCGAGTCTCGCGCGGGTCATGCTGCCTCCGGCCACGCCGATTGACCCGCAGCTTCGTGCCATTGAAACGGCCTCGCTGCGCGCCGCCGACCTCTGCCGGCAAATGCTGGCGTACGCCGGGAAGGGCCGCTTCGTGATCGAGCCGACTGATCTGTCGCGGTTGAGCGAGGAGTTGCTGCCCCTGCTCCGGATCTCGGTTGGCCAGCACGCCAAGCTGAACCTCGTCCTCGCCCGCAACCTCCCCCCGGTCATGGTGGACGCGACCCAGGTGCGGCAGATCGTGATGAACCTGGTCCTCAACGCCGCCGATGCGATCGGGGAGCGCGGTGGTGAGATTACGCTGACCACCGGGGTGGTGCATGCGGGACACGATTTCCTGGCGCGGTGTGTGGCGGGAGCGGGGTTGTCGCGCGGCGATTACGTTTTTCTCGAGGTGCGTGACACGGGGGGTGGCATGCCGCCAGAGGTCCTGGCGAAAATATTCGATCCATTTTTCACCACGAAATTCGCCGGCCGCGGCCTCGGGCTCGCCGCCGTGCTCGGCATCGTGCGGGGACACCACGGCGCATTGCAGGTCGAAAGCACTCCGGGCGCCGGCTCTTCCTTTCGGTTGCTGCTCCCACCGGCGGGCGCGCCCGGTCTGCTGCCGAAAGCGCCCGGAGCGACGGCCACCGGCCGCTGGACCAGCAAAGCAGCCGTGCTGCTGGTGGAGGATGAGGAACCCGTTCGGTTTGTCCTGCTCGAGATGCTGAAGACCTTTGGTCTCACCGCCCGCGGAGCCGCCGATGGCGACGCTGGGCTCGCGTTGTTCCGGGAGAAACCCGCCGGCTATGACCTGGTGATGCTGGACCTCTTGATGCCGGGCATGAATGGCGAACAGACCCTGACGGCCATGCGCGCCATCCGGCCGGATGTGCGCGTGCTGTTGATGAGCGGCTACAGCGAAGGGGACATCCTCGGGCGGCTGCGTGGCGCCGGCGCGCTCGCTTTCCTCTCCAAGCCGTTCGCGCGCGAGGCGCTCGAGCAAAAGCTCCGCGAATTGTTGGGCTCGGCAGAATAGGAAGGGCCGGAAAATAAGAAACGCCGGCCCAATCATCCGGAAATCCGGCCGGTGCCCGGCCGCCTCCGGCGCGATTGTCATCCATTAGATGACAACCGCGTTTTCCCCGTAGAGGTGCGCTGTCCGATTGTCATCCAATGGATGACAATCGGCGCGGATAAAAATCTCGAAACCGCCCGGCCCGTTTCTTCTTTTTGCAGTTTCCCCAGTTTCTTCTTTGTCTTTATGCGGCTCCATGCCCTTCGCCAATTCGCCCTCGGGCTGCCGCACGCCACGCTGAGCAAACAGTGGGGCGATCATCTCGTCTTCAAAATCGCGGGAAAGATTTTCCTGATTATCTCGCCGGATGGGGACACGGTTGAGGCCCTCTCGCTGAAATGCACGCCGGCCGATTTCCAGCGGCTGACGGATCTCGATGGGATTGTGCCGGCTCCTTACCTGGCGCGCGCCCTTTGGGTGCAAGTCGAGGATCTGGCCGCCCTGCCGGCGGCGGCGCTCGAGGCGCAGATCCGGACCAGCTACGACCTGGTCCGCGCCAAGCTTCCGAAGCGGGTTCAGGCGACTTTGGAGTAGCGCCGGCATCTTGCCGGCATCTGCACAGGCCGGCTGGGCTGCCCGCGCTTCTCGCCCGGACCGCGCCCGACTGTTTGTGCCTTGGCGTGAGGCGATGAACCGGTTTTGGTGTCACACTTTCCGTGTCGACTGCCTCCTCTTCCTCTGTCGCGCCCGCGCCCGCGCCCAAGCGCCCCCTTTCGCTCGGGGTCATCTTTCTCACGCTCTACATCGACCTGATCGGGTTCTCGATCATTTTTCCGCTCGGCCCGGATCTGCTCGAATATTATCTCGGCCTCGAGGGGCGAACGGGGGTGCTCGGTGCCCTGCTGGCGCAGACCGACGCGCTCGCGCGCAGTGCCGGCATCGCCAACTACGCGCCCGTCCTGTTTGGCGGGTTGATCAGTTCATTTTTCTCCATCCTGCAGTTCATCTTTGCGCCTTTCTGGGGCGCGGTGAGCGACCGGCGGGGACGGCGTGGCGTGTTGATGATGACGGTGGCGGGCACGGCGCTCGGCTACCTCATCTGGATTTTCAGCGGGTCGTTCTGGCTCTTCCTGCTTTCGCGCATCGTCAGCGGGGCTTTCAGCGGAAATCTCTCCGTCGCCACCGCCGCGGTCGCGGACGTGACGACGCGCGAGGAACGTTCCAAGGCGATGGGCCTGGTCGGGGCCGCGTTCGGCCTCGGGCTCGTGACGGGCCCGACGCTCGGCGCCTTCGCGGTGCATTGGAATCCGCTCGCCGCCTACCCGTCGTTGGCGCGTTTCGGGATGAACCCGTTCTCCGGCCCTGCGCTGGTCGCCTTCGGTCTCTGCGTGCTTAACTTTTTTTGGATCTCGGCGCGATTCAAGGAGACGCTGACCGACGCCGCGCGGGCGGGCGCGCGCGAGCCGCGGCTGCGCAACCCCATCTCGGCCATCCTCGGGCTTTCGAACCCGGCGCTCCGGCGGACCAACCTCGTCGCCTTTGTTTTCTCCATCGCCTTCGTCGCGATGGAAGTGGCGCTGACTTTTCTCGCCACCCAGCGTTTCGGCTACACGGCTTGGGAAAATGGGCTGCTGCTCGGCTTTCTCGGGCTCTGCGCCGTCGTCACCCAGGGTTACATCGTGCGCAAGCTGCTCAAGGTCGCGGACGAAATCCCGGTGCTCGCGGCCGGCCTCGCGATCACCGCGGCGGGCCTGCTCCTGATCGGCTTCGCGCCGAGGCCAGGCCTGCTTTATCTCGGGGTGGCCCTGCTGGCGCTCGGCTCCGGGCTGGTGAACCCTTCGACCACCGGCCTGATCTCGCTGTATGCGGGGGCGGACGAACAGGGGCGCGTGCTGGGAATTTTTCGATCGCTGAGCGCGCTGGCGCGCGCCTTTACGCCGATGCTGGCGGGGTTTGTGTATTGGCGGTTCGGCGCGAAGAGCGTGTTCATCAGCGGGGCGGTCCTGGCCCTCCTGGCACTGGGCCTGAGCACGCGGCTGCCGAAGCCCGTGAAATGAAAGCGGGCGAGGAGCGAGGTATTCCGGGCACTCCACGTTGTGTAGCCACGAGCGTGAACGAGTGGCGGCCCCTCCACTCGCTCACGCTCGGGGCTACCCGGCAGGTCGGCGCACTTCTGGCCACTGTCGCCTGTCTCCTGCTGTTGACCGGCTGCTCGGTCCTTTCCCTTCGCCGCCAGCCGCCGCCGCCCGGAGTCACCACGCTCAAGTCGCCGCTCGTGCTGCTGCCGGCGCAGCTTATCGGCAACTACCTGGTGTTCGAGGCCAAGTGGGACCGCTCGGGCCCGTACCATTTCGTGATCGACACCGGCTCGT